>CP097974.1:900000-1194046 GCA_023703675.1 SAR86 cluster bacterium
CCTTATTCTTTTAAAAGAAGATTCGAGAGCTTCAAGAGTTTTGGCCATGCCTTCTTTGGCGTCTAGTTGAATATCTTCAATCATTTTTAACTTTTACTAAAGTACCTAAATCTGTTTTTTTATTAATTAGCGCTTCCAATAATGCACCATTCGAATTAGCGTTAAAAACTCTCACATCCAAATTGTTATCACGACAAAAACATAAAGAAGTTTGATCCATAACTTTTAAATTCTTTTGAATTGCTTCATCAAAGGTTATGTAATCAAATTTCTGGGCATTTTTATTTTTTTTTGGATCATCTGAGTAAATTCCATCAACATTTGTAGCTTTTAACATTACATCTGATTTTAATTCTACCGCTCTTACGCTTGCCGTAGAGTCAGTAGTAAAAAGCGGATTGCCAAGGCCGCCAACTAAAATTACTATTTTGTTTGATAACAAAGATTTTTCAGCATCTTCTTTGCTATAGGCTTTTATGAAATTACCAATTGCAAATGAGGAAAATAGGCTGTTATCGCAATTTTTAGAAGTTAAGAAATTCGACAAAGCAATTCCATTCATTATTGTCGAAAGCATTCCAATATAATCTGCTGAAACCTGATCAATATTGAGTGATACCAATTCTCTCCCTCTATAAATATTTCCCCCTCCGAGTACTAAAGCAATTTGAATATTTTGATTATTGGCTTCGATCAAAGACTCTGTGAGGCTAGCAAACGTCTTTTCATCAAAACCTTTTTCTTTGTCTCCAGAAAACCATTCTCCGCTAACTTTTAAGAGAACTCTTCTGGAATCGGTCATTTTAATTTTCGAGCTGAGACTTTACTTCTTCCGCAAAATCAATTTTATTAACTTCTATTCCTTCGCCCAATTCATATCTATGAAAATTTAAAACGTTTAAATTTTGTTCTTCAAGTAAAGTTTTAATATTTTTTGAAGGATCTTTTACAAAAGGTTGGTTTAAAAGGGAAACCTCTGATTTAAACTTTTCCAATCTTCCTTTAACCATTTTTTCAACTATATTCTCTGGTTTATCAGAATTCGCAACCTGAGCTTTTATTATTTCCTCTTCTTTGGATACTAAATTTTCATCTAAATCATTAGGATCAATTACCAAAGGAGATGAAGCGGCTATATGCATAGCAATATCCTCTCCAGCGTTTTTATTTTCTTGATTAATAGATACTATAGACCCGATTTTATTGTTTCCATGTACGTATGAATACAAATTATCAGATTTAATTATTTCTCTTCTTCTAACGACAATATTTTCTCCAATTTTTTGAATTAAAGCCTGTCTCTTTTCTTCTAATTTTTCTTCGGAAAGTTGAGCCAAAGAAGAATCTGGATTTTGTAGGCAAGAATCCAATACCTCTTCGCAGAATTCAATAAAGCTATCATCCTTTGCAACAAAGTCGGTTTCACAATTTACTTCTAAAATAACAGCCAAATTCTCAGAAGAGTCTATTTTGGAGATAATACGTCCCTCGGCAGCGGTTCTAGAAGATTTTTTTTCAGCTTTAAGAGCACTATTTTTTCTTAGATTAGTAATTGCTAATTCTAGATCTCCTTTTGATTCAACAAGAGCATTTTTACATTCCATCATACCTAAACCAGTTTTTTCTCTTAATAATTTAACTTCGCTTGCTTTAATTGTCATAACTAACCTCAATAAACTTACTATTCTGAAGTTTTACTTTCGTCTAAGTTCTCTTTACTTTCTTCTTGAGTATCTAAAGACTCAGGAGAATCCATATTTAGTTCTTTTTCAACATTCTTAGGTGAAACAGATTTTTTCTCTTCTTTGGTCACTGTTTTTTTATTTTCTTCTCCCTTTCTAACGATCACAGGTCCATCGCCGGAAACAATGCCAGTAGCTTTTGAGGCCCCTTCAAGACAAGCATTAGAGATTATTCTTGTTAATAAAGAAACAGATCGAATCGCATCGTCATTTCCAGGGATAACATAATCTACGCTATCGGGGTCAGAATTCGTATCTACTATACCAATGATAGGTATGCCCATCTTTCGAGCCTCAGAGACAGCAATTTTTTCATTTTTTACATCAACCACAAATAAGGCTTCTGGCAAACCTCCCATATTTTTTATTCCGCCAATAGATCTTTCTAGCTTATCCATTTCTCTTTTGATACCCAATACTTCCTTCTTAGTCAAAGGATCAAACTTGCCTTCCTCTTCCTGAGTTTTCAGAATTTCTAACCTTCTTATTGAAGCTCTGACAGTTTTATAATTAGTGAGCATCCCCCCAAGCCAACGGTAATTGACGTAAGGCATATTGCATCTTTCTGCTTCTTCCTTTATCACCCTGCTTGCTGATCGTTTGGTCCCTACAAAAAGAATTCTATTATTTGATGCGGCTAACTGACTGCAAAAATCAATTGAAGGCTTAAGAAGTTCTAAAGTCTTTTCTAAATTTATTATGTGAACTTTATTTCGTGACCCAAAGATATAGTTATCCATTTTTGGATTCCAAAACCTTGTTTGATGTCCGAAGTGCACTCCGGCTTTAAGCATTTGATCTATGGAAATGTCCATTTCCGCTCCTTTATGATGTAAGCCCTAAGGCTTGGGTTAAACTTCCTTGAGCCAAAATATCAAACTAGATTTGAGCTAAACCTAGCACCCAAATATTTATTTAACTCAAGTGCGAATTGAATTTTTTAAAATTCGAAGAGGATTTAAACACAAATGTTTAAATCGAGAAAGAAAAATTTATAAATCTGAAAGTGAATATATCCCAGGTGTTTTACCTGCAATCCAATTGATAGCAGAAATGGCTCCTTGAGCAAAAATATCTCTTGATTTAGCTTCATGCTTCAATTCGATAGATTCATTTTCCATAATAATTTTTATTGAATGAACTCCTACTGAGTCCTCATCTCTAGTTGAATTAATAGAAATTTTTATTTCTTTATTTTTTTCTTCAATAATTTTTTCTAATTCAAGTGCAGTACCAGATGGAGAATCTTTTTTATTCTTGTGATGAATTTCATTTATTTTGACTTTTTTTGAGAAAGCGCTTAAGTCGTTATCGGACAAAAGTTTCTTAATAAAATTAATTCCTCTACTTAAGTTTGGAACCATCATTATGGGTATAGAATTTGAGAGAAGTTTCAAAGACTCTAATTGCTCATTTGAATGCCCAGTGGAGGCGATGATCAATGCAGATTTATTGAGTTCAGAAAATTTTACAATATCTTCAAATGCTTCAGGAGAAGAAACGTCTATAACCACATCTGGTTTTGAAATTTCTTCAAAAGAATCTTTAAGTTCTAACTCACAATTCGATTCAATAAAGGTCGATATTTTTTTGCCAAAATTTTTGTTATTTTTTGAAGCAAGACAACCTATTAGGTTAATATTATTTTGATTTTCTACTTCAATTAATATTTCTTTTCCTAATCTCCCAGTGGCGCCGCATAATACCAAGTCTATAGTCATCTAAAGGCCTCTTAAAAAATTCTTAGCACTTTTATACCATTTCTCAGTTAAAGGTTGATTATCATTTTTTGAAATAGATTTTTTGAATTGTTCAAGCAAGTTTTTCTGATCTGAATTTAACTTGATTGGTACTTCAACCAACACACGAACGAGTATATCTCCTTTTGAACCACCTCTTAAAGGTTTTATGCCCTTACCATTTAATCTAAATAACTTATGACTTTGTGTTCCCTCAGGAATCTTAAATTTAACTTTACCCTCCAAGGTAGGAACTTCAATTTCAGCTCCTAAAGATGCATCAACAAAGTCTATTGGGACTTCACAATATAAGTGCTTACCGTCTCTTTCAAAAATTTCATGGCTTTTTACATTAATTTCAATGTAAAGATCTCCATTTCCACTCTTTCCAGAATCTCCTTCTCCAGACAATCTAATTCTATCTCCAGTATCAACTCCTTGAGGAATGTTGACTGACAAAGTCTTGTTTTCTTTTTTATAACCTGATCCCCCACACTTATTACAGGATGGATCATGGATTTCTCCCTCGCCTTGGCAGTGCGGACAGGTTTGTTGCATTGAGAAAAACCCTTGCTGTGCTCTAATTACTCCTTGGCCTTGACAATGACTACAAACCTGCCAATGTCCATCGCATCTTTGCGTAGAAGGGATATCTAAGTTAATCTTTTTACCAGTTACAGCATCTTCCAAAGAGACTTCTAAACTGTAACTTAAATCTGAACCTCTCCTATTCCTGGAGCCTCTACTTGAACTTCCTCCAAAAATGTCCGAAAAGATATCTCCGAATATATCGCTGAAACCCTCAGCAGCGCTTTGGGCATTATTAAAAGAAGAATTTACACCTTGATGACCAAATTGGTCATAAGCTTGTCTTTTTTGATCATCTGACAATATTTCATATGCCTCGGAAAGTTCTTTAAATTTTTCATCTGCCTTTTCATCACCCTGATTTCTATCTGGATGATATTTCATGGCTAGCTTTCTATAAGACTTTTTTAAATGTTCCTTTGTTGCAGATCTATCTACCCCTAGCACCTCATAGTAATCTCTTTTACTCATGGAAGTGGGGACTATGATTAGCTTTTATTTTCTTCTTTTACTTCTTCAAAATCTGCATCTACTGCTGAATCGTCTGAGTCTTGAGGAGTATCGGAATTCTCTTCAGAGGAATTAGTTTGCTGTTCCTGATAAAGTCTTTGTGCAAGTGAAGATGACGCTTCTGCTAAAGCTTTTGTCTTTTCTTCTATACTATCTTTGTCATCGCCTTTAAGAGCTTCTTCTAAAGCGGAAATTGCTTCTTCAATCTGACTCTTTTCTTGATCTTCTACTTTGTCAGCAGATTCTTCTAAGGTTTTTTTACAACCGTGAATAAGTGTATCAGCAGCATTTCTAGCTTGAACCATTTCTTCAAATTTTTTGTCCTCATCGGCGTTAGCCTCAGCTTCTGCAACCATTTTTTCAATGTCGTCTTCAGAAAGACCTCCAGAGGCTTGAATGGTAATGGATTGTTCTTTGTTGGTAGCTTTATCTTTAGCTGAAACATTTAGAATACCATTTGCATCGATATCAAAGGAAACTTCGATTTGGGGCATACCTCTAGGAGCTGCAGGAATGCCATCTAAATTGAAAAGACCTAGTTGTTTGTTTTCCTTCGCCTGTTTTCTTTCTCCCTGCACAACATTAACAGTAACGGCTGTTTGATTATCCTCTGCAGTAGAAAATATTTGAGATTTATTGGTTGGAATGGTTGTATTTTTTTCTATTAAAGGAGTCATTACTCCACCCATTGTCTCAATTCCTAAAGTAAGAGGTGTGACATCAAGTAATAAGATATCAGTCACATCGCCTGACAATACTGCTCCTTGAACAGCTGCGCCTACAGCGACAGCTTCGTCTGGATTTACATCTTTTCTCGGTTCTTTTCCAAAAAATTCTTTTACCTTTTCTTGAACCAAAGGCATCCTAGTTTGCCCTCCAACTAAAATAACATCATTGATATCTGAAGGCTTAAGATTTGCATCTTTCAACGCTACTTCTACTGGTTTTAGGCTTCTTTTAACTAAACCCTCAACCAAAGATTCCAGCTTTGATCTAGTAATCTTGATAAGCAAATGCTTAGGACCAGATGCATCAGCAGTTATGTAAGGAATGTTGATTTCCGTTTGCTGATTTGAAGAAAGTTCAATTTTTGCTTTTTCGGCAGCTTCTTTTAATCTTTGCAAAGCAGCAGGATCTTTTCTTAAATCAAAATCTTGCTCACTTTTAAACTCATCTACAAGAAAATCTATTAATGCAAGATCAAAATCTTCCCCACCTAAAAAGGTATCCCCATTGGTAGATAAAACCTCAAATTGTTTTTCGCCATCTATTTCAGCTAGTTCAATAATTGAAATATCAAATGTGCCTCCACCTAAATCGAATACGGCAATTTTTTGATCTCCTGTCTTTTTATCAAGACCAAATGCTAAAGCAGCAGCAGTTGGTTCGTTTATAATTCTTTTGACGTCTAAGCCAGCAATTTTTCCAGCATCCTTAGTAGCTTGCCTTTGAGAATCATTGAAGTAAGCAGGTACTGTAATTACTGCTTCTTTAACCTCATGACCTAAATAGTCCTCTGCTGATTTCTTCATTTTTGAAAGAATTTGCGCAGAAACTTGTTGAGGTGCTAAATCTTCACCATTAGCGTTAACCCATGCGTCACCGTTTTTAGCTTTTACAATTTTAAACGGACAAATTTCAGAATCTTTTTTAACTACGTCGTCATCGAATTTTCTTCCTATCAGCCTTTTAATGGCATATAAAGTATTTTCTGGATTGGTAACAGATTGTCTTTTGGCGCTTTGGCCGACAAGGGTTTCTCCGTCGGTATATGCAACTATAGACGGTGTGGTTCTTCCACCTTCGCTATTTTCAATTACCTTCGCTTGATCACCTTCCATTATTGCAAGGCAAGAATTAGTTGTTCCTAAGTCAATTCCTATAATTTTGGCCATATGTACCTCTTTTTAGTTACATACGTTAATTAAGGGCGATTAAATTTATTTCAAGTCTTTTTTTACTTTTTATTCACTACAACCATGGCAGGTCTTACAACTCTCTCGTTAAATTTGAATCCTTTTTGAAAAACCTCTAAGACAATGTTTGGTTTTTCTTTGTCGTCATCGCTAACAGATAAAGCTTCATGTTCTTTTGGATCGAATTCTTCACCTTTCGGGTCAATCACTGAGATTCCATTTTTTTCAAGGGCTGAGATAATTTCCCTGACGATAAGAGATATGCCTTCAGCAGGAACAGTTTTGGCTTCTATGTCTTGATGTTCTAAAGTTCTAAAAAGGTTATCTATTGAAGGAATTAGATCCTTAACGAGATTTTCATTTCCATACAGGCGAGCTTTTGTAACTTCATTTTGAGAAATTCTGCGTAAATTTTGAATTTCTGCTTGATATCTTAAAAGTTGTTCCTTTAATTCTTCAATTTTTGGATCCTCTGTTGATGATTCCTCAGATGATTCACTCGAATTTTCATCAATATTTGATTCTTGAGAATTTTCTTCTTGAAGAGCTTCCTCATGTTCTATTTTTTCTTTAGCTTGGTCTTCTGTATCTTTTTTATTCATCAGCAATAGGTTCTACATACAAAACTAATCTATGATCAACTATCTTATAACCTCTCTCTTCGGCCAATTTTTCTTGCTGTTCTTCAATAATTTCATTGGTAAATTCTATGACTTTACCAGTTTTGAGACAGACCATATGATCGTGATGATCGTTAGGAGTCAGCTCATATACGGAGTGGCCGTTTTCGAAATTCTGTTTCATCAAAATGCCTGCTGATTCAAACTGAGTTAGCACTCGATAAACAGTTGCTAGGCCGACTTCGTCGCCTGCTTCAAATAACTTTTTATAAACTTCATCTGCGCTTAAATGTTTTGTTTCAGATTCTTCAAAAATTTCTAAGATCCTGATTCTAGGCAAAGTTACTTTTAGCCCAGCCTCTCTTAAGTTTTTATCTTCAGCCATATTTAATTAAGATTCTTCAAAAATTTCTAAGATCCTGATTCTAGGCAAAGTTACTTTTAGCCCAGCCTCTCTTAAGTTTTTATCTTCAGCCATATTTAATTAATAGTATAATTTAGAAAAATTTCAAGATGTTTAAAAAACTTATTTTATATTTTTTAATAGCTATTTGCATTATCGCCTGTGCCAATAGGTTTTACAGAGTTCCAATTTCACAGGGAAATATTGTTACTGACGAAATGATAGATCAGCTTGAAATAGGACTAACTTCTGCTCAAGTACAATTTATTATGGGCTCTCCATCATTTACCAGTGTCTTTAATTCAGATCGATGGGAATATATTGGCACTTTTAGTGTTGGTGAAAATAAAATTACAAATGTTCATTATGTTTTAACTTTTGATAATGGAAAATTAAAGACTTGGAATAATTTACTTGACGAAACTTAAATAATTCCGGGAATCACTGCCTTTCTTTCTTTAGGGTATTCTTCAAAATTTGCTTGTAACCATTTGTGATTTGAAATCGCTCTTGGCAGTAAATTTGCAAGAGTCCAAAAAAAGAAAACAAATCCAGCTAGATTCATAGTCATCAAAGCCCAGCCAAACCATTCTAAAAATTCTCCTAAATAATTTGGACAACTAACCTTTGAATAAAGAAAGCCTTTTGGAATCGAATATTGACCATTATTTTTTTTCTTTAGGGATATCATAATTTCGTCAGCTATTACATTCACTGTCATGCCTATAAAAAAAATAATTATTCCGATAACAAAATAAAAACTCAAAATCCATTCATTGGAATAATCAATAAGAACAAAAATCCATGTTCCTTGGAAAAAAACATTTATTAAATTAAAACTAAATGCTGAAGCCATGACGTTAACAGGCATTTTTTTTGAATTATTCTGAGCTCTTAATGGCCAAACAAAGCTTCTATTAAAATAATGGAGGCAGTATAGAGAAGTCAAAACTACATGAATTAAGTTATTAGAGTCACCATATAATAAAAAAAAGATGATCATTAAGTAGAAGGCAGGAGATTCCATAACAATCCAACCTGTCCTAGCTCCCACAGAATACTTTGAATGTTTTATGTGCTTTCCATAAGGTGCTGGCTGCCTGATTAAATAAAAAAAAGCCGTCAAGCCAAGCAAAGCCCAACAACAAAGGAAGAAATAGTAAACCATCAAGTTAAAGCGTAAATAAAAATCAACAGCACCGATAGAGGAGCAATAATTTTTAAGCAACTTTTAAAGGTATTTTTAAAGATTTTTGAAATATTTAAATCGTTTTCAATATCTAAATTCGGAATAAAGAATCCAACCATCAAACATATTAACAAACCGCCTAAAGGCAACATGAATTGGTCTGTTATTGTGGCAGTCCATTCAAAAAAATTAAGCCCGTTAAGCTCATACTCTGACCAAATATTGTCAGAGAAAACCGTTCCAAGGCCTATCACCCAAGCTATAAAGCCTAAAAAAACAACTCCTTTTGCTCGTGAAAAAATTTTTTCTTCTTCAATCCATGCGGTAAAAGGTTCAATTAAGGAAACTGAGGAACTTAAAGCTGCAATCGAAACTAAAATAAAAAATATTGAATGAAAAATACTTCCCAATGGCATAGCGTGAAATGCTACGGGAAGGGATTCAAACAACAATCCTTTTCCTACAAATGCTGAAAGCTCTGGGTTACTAAATACGATAGGAAAGATAGTAAATCCAGCCAGTAGAGCCACTAAAGTATCCAAAAAAATAACAATTAATACAGTTTTACCTATCATTTGTTCCTGCGGCATATATGCCCCATAAGCCATAATAGATCCCATTCCAATGCTAAGAGTAAAAAAAGCTTGCCCCATTGCGGTAATTACTACTCCTGGAGTGATTTTTGAAAAGTCTGGATTAAATAAAAAGGTAAAGGTTTTAAGAAATTCACCAGTAACTGAAGAGTAAATACAAAGAACAATTACTAAAAAGAAGAGTATGGGCATCAAAATATTAATCGCTTTCCCAATACCATCCACAACACCCTTGCCCACTACATAGCAAGTTATTCCGATGAATAAGGTATGCCAAAAAATCATGAGCAGTGGGGATTCTTTGAAATCTGAATAATATTGAACCGAATACTCTGCTGGATTCAACTCAGATACAGGTATTGAGCTAAAAATATATGAAGCGGCTATTCCCGCAATCACGCTATAGTATGAAAGAATCAAAAGCCCTGCCAAGGCTCCTAACCATCCCAAGACTAACCAAAATTTACTTAGGTTAAAATCTGAGATAATCTTTGTGACTGAATTTATTGGGCTCTTACGTCCATACCTTCCGATATAAATTTCAGCAATCATTATGGGAAGTCCAAGAAGTAAAATGCAGAGCAAGTAAACTATTACAAATGCTCCACCCCCACTTTCTCCAGCTAGGTAAGGAAACTTCCAGATATTTCCTAAACCTACTGCTGCACCAGCTGCTGCGAGGACAAAAGTCCAGTTCCCTTTCCATATTTTTGCTTGGTTCATTTCTTTTCTAATGATTAGTAATTATTTAATATTTATACTCAACTAATGTCAAAAAACAAAAAAATAAATTCAAGGCCTGTAATTGAGAACAGACAAGCTAGATTCAATTTTGAGCTCTCCGAAGAATTTGAAGCAGGTATTTCTTTGAACGGCTGGGAAGTAAAAGGTATTCGCGCGAGTCAGGCAGACATGAAAGATAGTTACGTTCTTATGAAACAGGGCGAAGCCTGGTTGATAGGAATGAACATTAGACCTCTCAATGAAGTTACTCATAAAGTAGACCCAATTAGGACAAGAAAGCTTTTATTGACTAAATCAGAACTTGCGAAAATCTATAAAGCTACACAAGAAAAAGGTCTGACTTGTGTGCCTACTAAACTTTTTTGGAAAGAAAATTTAATAAAAATAAAAGTTTCTTTAGGAAAAGGAAAAACAAAATATGACAAAAGGCAGTCTTTGAAAAAAAAGGAATGGGATAGAGAAAAATTAAAAATTACCAATCTTCCTAGTAACTTGAAATAAATTCATTAAAATATCGGCCCACGGGGGCGAAATGGATTAGACATTTATTTGAGAACCTGAAAGGCATGTCGAGATGGTAACAATCTCGTTAAATTTAGTTACGAAACATTTAGTTGGCAATAAAGCAAACTACGCACTAGCCGCATAATTCGGCTAGCTTTCTTGGCCTGACACCTATTAAGGTTAAAGAAAGTCACTAAATAGGTTGCTTGAGAGAATTTTTCTGGAGTTTTCTCAAAAAGAATTTACAGAATATATTTTATTTATCCTGCTCATCGGAGAAATAAAAAAGAAACAATAGATGAAACTAAACATGTAGAACTGAAGGGGATGAATCGATGGACGCGGGTTCGATACCCGCCGCCTCCACCATATTATTTCTGAATGATATATATAAATCTTATTTTTGAAAATAGATTAGATATGAGTTTAAAAATCTCTTAACATTGATTTATGAATAATCCTCTCACTGAAAACTTTAAATCTAAATTTGGACTTCCTCCATTCGAAAAAATTAAACCAAAACATTATTTACCAGCTTTCAAAAAAGCAATTGCCGATCATAAAACTGAGATAGAACTTATTTTAAAAAATAAGGAAAAACCAACCTTCAGAAATACTATTAATGCCCTAGAAAATGCTGGCTCACTTTTATCAAAAGTTAGTAGAGTTTTTTTTAACGTTTTATCTGCTGATTCATCTGATGAGCTCCAAAAAATAGCTGCCAAAGTAACTCCGTTATTATCAAAACATAGAGACAGTATTTCTTTAAATGTGTCTTTATTTAAAAAAGTAAAAAAAGTCTATGAATCTAATGAAGACTTGAACGAAGAACAACGCAGGTTAGTAAAAATTACTTACGATAATTTTAAGCTCAATGGTTCTGATCTTGACTCGAAGAAAAGAGCTTTGTTAAAAAAAATTAATCAAAAACTATCATCTCTATCATTAATTTTTGGGCAGAATACTCTTAAAGAAACGAATGCATTTGAACTGATTATAAACAACAAGTCTGATTTAGATGGCTTACCGAAAGACCTAGTCAGTCAAGCTAAACTTCAAGCAGAAAAAGAGAATTACAAAGGCGCCTGGTTATTTAAAGCAACTAGAGAAAATCTTTACCCTTTTCTAACTTTTTCAAAAAATAGAAATCTTAGAGAAGAAATTTACAAAGGTTATGTTAACAAAGGAAAAAATAACAACCAGAACAACAATGAAAAAATTCTTATAGAGATGTCTAATTTAAGAGAAAAAAAAGCTAATCTTCTTGGCTTTAGATCACACACTGATTTAGCTTTACAAAATTCGATGGCGGAAAACAAAAAGAATGTTTTAAATCTTTTAGACAATGTTTGGAAGCCAGCAAAATTAAGAGCGAAAGAAGAAATAGATGAGATTCAAAATCTTATTCAAGCTGAAGGGAATAACTTTAAATTGAAACCTTGGGATTGGTGGTTCTATGCTGAAAAAGTAAGAGAATCCAAGTTTAACTATTCTGAAGAAGAAATGCGCCCTTATTTGTCTTTAGAAAATATTCAAAAAGCGGCATTTGCAGTTGCTGAAAGGTTATTTGAGATAATGTTCGTGCCTTTGAATAACTATCCCAAGTACCATAAGGATGTCAAAGCATATAAAGTTTTGAATAAATCCAAAAAAATTGTCGGAATCTTTCTTACTGACTATCACGCAAGACCTTCAAAGCAAGGTGGCGCGTGGATGACTAGCTATCAGGATCAGAGTAAAAACAATGGTTCAAAGTTTCCAATCATAATAAATGTATGTAATTTTCCAAAATCAAAATCTGCTAAAACCACATTGTTAAGCTTTGAACAAGCAATTACGCTTTTCCACGAATTTGGTCATGGATTGCATGGATTGTTGTCTGATGTAACTTATCCTTCTTTGTCAGGAACTTCTGTGCCAAGAGATTATGTAGAATTTCCCTCTCAAATGATGGAAAACTGGATAAGATCGCCAAAGGTTCTCGAAGAGTTTGCATTGCATTATAAAACTGGAAAAAAAATACCCAAAAGCCTTCTAAAAAAATATGAAAAGTGCCAAAAATTCAATCAGGGTTTTGCAACAACCGAGTATCTTGTTGCTTCCTATCTTGATCTTGCATGGCATTCAGAAAAAAAGAAGTTATCTAATGTTGAGAAATTCGAAAAAAATCTATTTAAATCGCTAGGCAAGCCAGATGCTATAGATAGCAGATACGGAAGTACGTATTTCAATCATATTTTTTCTGGAGGATATTCCTCAAATTATTACAGTTACATGTGGTCTGAGGTTCTCGATTCTTCTGCTTTTGAAGTTTTCGAAAAAAAAGGTCTTTTTAATAAAGCCTCTGGAAAAAAACTCAAAGAATTTGTCTATTCGTCAGGAAATTCAAAAAATCTTATGGATCAATTCGTTAAATTTTATGGAAAAAAACCTGATCCAAATAGGTTGCTTCAAAAAAGAGGATTAATGTAATTTATTTAAAAAAATTTTAAATAAATTGACAAAATATACTAAAAACCTCATCATTTCCCGCCATGGCAAACATTCAATCAGCTAAAAAAAGAGCAAGACAGACGATTGTCAAAAACGAACTGAAAAGTTCACAAAGGGCTTCCGTTAGAACAGCTATTAAGTCAGTTGAACAAGCAATTGAGGCAAAAGACCAAGAGCAAGCAAAAAGTTTGTTTTTAAAGGCTCAAAAACTAATTGACAAAATGGCAAATAAAAAAGTTATTACAAAAAATAGTGCTTCTAGGCAAAAATCAAAACTCAACAGAAATATAAAACTTATTAATTCAAATTAATTTCAGTTCCACTTTCTTTTTTCTCAATGATTTTTAAAAGAATCTGCTTTTCTCTTCCATTAGCTATCCACACTTGATTTGTTGATGTTAAAAAGTTTTTAGCAGCATAGAATTTGGTTTTCATTCCCCCTCTGCCAAATTTTCCAGATTCTCCAAGTTCGACATCAAGTTTTTCTAAGTTATTGAAACTAATCTTGTTGATGAGTTTTGCATCATCGCTTGTATTTGGATCTTTATCGAAAACTCCATTTTGATCTGTAAGAATTATTAAAAGTTGGCTTTCGATTAACTTTGCCACATCTCCACTTAATTGATCATTGTCTCCAAATTCTATTTCTTCTGTAGATACAGAATCATTTTCGTTGATAATAGGAATTGCTCCAAGAGCTAAGATATTTATGATACTTTTTTTAATATTGTTTGATCTATTACTGTCTTTAAAGTCTTCATGGCTGAGGAGTACTTGTGCTGCAAATAGGCCATGTGATTTCAATTCGTTTTGGTATGCATTAATCAGATCAATTTGCCCAACAGCAGACAATGCTTGAAGTTTTTCTATTTGTTGCGGCCTTTGATCAAGATTCCAAAGCTTCATCCCACATGCAATTGCGCCAGACGAGACCAAAATTACTTCATATCCTAAATTTGTGAGTTCTTTGATTTGGGACGATATTTTTCTGATGAAATTTACCTCGACTACATTTGACTCAGATGCAACTAAACTAGATCCGATTTTTATTACAATTTTTTTATTCACTTTCTTTTTGTATTATGAAATTTTTAGATATCTCATTTAATAGTTCAGCAATGCCGGTGTTCGTAACAGATGATATGCTAAAGAGTCTTCTATCAGGATATTTATTTACCAAATCACTATAAACGTCTTTTGCTTTTTCTTCACATAAATCAATTTTATTTAAAACTATCCATCTTTCCATTTTGAAAAGATTAGAATCATAAAGTTCAAGTTCTTTTTCAATGTTTGAAATATCTTCTATAAGATCCTGATGGTTAAAAGAACTAACATCGACTATATGTAAAAGTAATCTAACTCTCGATAAATGCTTTAAAAACTTTATGCCCAAACCAATGCCTTCTGATGCTCCCGGAATTAAACCAGGTATGTCTGCTACAACAAATGATGAGTAATTATTTTTTACAACACCTAAGTTGGGCTTTAAGGTTGTAAAGGGATAGTCTGCAATTTTAGGTTTTGCGGAAGAAATTACTGATATAAAAGTAGACTTTCCTGCATTTGGCAAGCCTAATAAACCCACATCTGCCAATACTTTCAATTCTAGTTTGATAGAGAGCTTTTCTCCATTCTTTCCTTCTGTAGTTTTCCTTGGCGCCCTATTGGTTGAAGATTTGAAACGCGCGTTTCCTAACCCTCCTTTGCCTCCAATAGCAATTTCAATTGCTTCATCATAGGTAGTCAAATCACAAATGATTTCATCTGTGTCTTCATTGACTATCTGAGTACCGATTGGAACCTTTAAAATGAGATTTTGAGCATCTTTTCCGTGCTTGTCTCTTCCCTGTCCATTTGAACCATTCTTTGCTTGATACCTAGTTTGTAATTTAAAATCTTGCAAAGTAGTTAAGGACTTTTCAGCTTTAAAGTAAATACTTCCACCATGGCCTCCGTCACCTCCATCAGGCCCTCCGCGAGGAATGAATTTTTCTCGTCTAAAACTAAGGCAGCCATTCCCACCTTTTCCTGCAACTATTTCAATGGATGCTTCATCGATGAAGCTCATGGGATTACTCAGAAATTATAATATTTACGTATTGTCTGGGATTTTTTCCTTTTTTTTCAAAAGCTACTTCGCCTGCACATTTTGCGAACAATGTGTGATCCTTTCCAATCCCAACATTTTTTCCTGGATGAAATTTTGTGCCTCTTTGTCTTACTATAATCGACCCAGCTGTTACCTTTTGACCCCCATAGGTCTTAACTCCAAGAAATTTTGGATTAGAATCTCTACCATTTCTGGTGCTTCCACCTGCTTTTTTATGAGCCATAATTAAATTTTAATTGAATCTATTTTTACTTTTGTTAATTTTTGTCGATGCCCTTGCTTGCTTCTATAATCTTGTCTTCTTCTCATCTTAATAATAACTATCTTTTTATCTTTCACTTGAGATAAAACAGTACCAGTGACCTTAGCTCCATCAAGAAATGGAGTGCCAACTTCAAGTTTGTCCTTATTTTTTACAGCTAAAACATCAATGAATTCAACTTTTTCTCCTTCATCTAAATCGAGCTTCTCGATAGTGATAATCTCACCCTCTTCCACTTTATGCTGTTTACCACCTGTTTCTATTACCGCGTAAGTCATATCAATTTATAAAAAGTAGTGAATAATATCTAATTAATACAATACTCGCAATCTTTTCAAATGTTGTAATATACAAATATGGGGAGTAATTTCACTCAAGAAAATAGCTATGATAATGAAAAGCTTTTGCTTTGTTCAGAAGGGAATCTATTTGGTGACGATAATGGGAAGCTTCCTAATAGCGAAATGCTTATGATAAACAGAATTTTGAAGATAAATTCTAATGAAGGAGATTATGAGAATGGGCTTTTGATTGGAGAGTTAGATATCAATCCTGATTTATGGTTCTTTAAGTGCCACTTTAAAGGAGACCCAGTAATGCCTGGGTGCTTAGGTTTGGATGCAATGTGGCAACTCTTAGGATTTTACTTGCTTTGGGATGGAAATCCTGGAATTGGCAGAGCCCTTGGAGCAGGAGAGGTAAAATTTTTCGGTCAAGTGCTGCCTAAAGCGCAGTTAGTAAGATATGAAATCAGTATTAAAAAAATTAGAAAGCAAAAATTAGTTGTTGGCTTTGCTGACGGGAAAATGTTCGTTGATAACAAAGAAATTTACACAGCAAAAAATCTAAGGGTTGGATTATTTAAAGATCCTTCAAATTTTTAAATGGAACTAAGAAGAGTTGTCATAACTGGTATTGGCGCTGTTTCTCCAATAGGTTTGAACGTTAAAGAAGTTAATAGCTCTCTCAAAGAGGGTAAATCAGGTATTTCTTTTAATGAAGAATATAAAGAACTTGGCATGCGCTCCCACATTGCTGGTTCAATTGACATTTCATTACCAGAACTAATTGATAGAAAATTATTGAGATTTATGGGAGAAACAGCAGCTTATTCTTTTGTTAGCGCTGAAGAAGCTATTAATGATGCTGATTTGAAAAAAGAAAATTTTAATACAAGACTAGGAATTATTGCTGGATCTGGTGGAGCTTCATCTAGAAGTCAAGTCGAAGCAGCCGACATTTCAAGAAACAAAGGCGTTAAGAGAATAGGTCCTTACCGAGTAACACAAACTATGGGAAGTACTGTCTCGGCTTGCCTAGCTACTTTTTTAGGAATAAAAGGAATAAATTATTCTATTTCCTCAGCTTGTTCAACTAGTGCACATTGTATAGGAAACGCATACGAGCAAATAATCCTTAATAATCAGGACATAGTCTTGGCCGGCGGGGGTGAAGACGAACATTGGACCCAATCTATGATGTTTGACGCGATGGGAGCTCTTTCAAGCAAATATAACGAGAGTCCAGAAAAATCTTCAAGACCATTTGATGAAAGTAGAGATGGTTTTGTTATCGCGGGTGGAGGTGGGATGGTAATTTTAGAAGAGCTAAGTCATGCTTTATCTAGAGATGCAAAGATTTATGGAGAAATAGTGGGATATTCTGCTACCTCTGATGGTGGCGACATGGTTGCTCCTTCAGGTGAAGGAGCGATTAATTGCATGCGAAATGCATTAACAATGAGTAGTTTAGAAAGTGTTGATTATTTAAATGCTCATGGAACGTCTACTCCAACCGGAGACCCTGTTGAGCTAGAATCAATCAAGCAAGTTTTTAAAAGGGCTCTTCCAGTTGTAGGATCTACTAAATCTCAAACAGGACATGCTCTTGGTGCAGCTGGTGTTTTGGAATGCATATATAGTCTTTTGATGATGAAAGATAACTATATTGCCGAATCCATAAACATTGATTCTCCTATAGCCGAATCTTCAGGCATAGAGCTTGCAAGGGAGTATACTAAAAAAAATGACTTCAAAGCTTTTATGTCGAACAGTTTTGGATTTGGCGGAACAAATGCAAGCTTAATAGTTAAGAAATACTCTTAAAATGGAATTTCATCATCAAAAGTTGGGGGCTCTTGCGACTGCATTTCTTGAGAAGGCTCTTGTAGCCCATCAACATTGTTTCTAGATCCAAGCATCTGCATTTCTCTAGCAACAATTTGAGTAGAAAATTTTCTTTCTCCAGTATTTTTATCCTCATAAGAATTTGTTTGTAATTGACCTTCAACATATATTGAAGATCCTTTTTTCATATACTCTCCAACCACTTCAGCCAATCTTCGAAAAAATACAACTCTATGCCATTCGGTTTTTTCTCTTTTTTCCCCAGATTGTTTGTCGTTCCAAGAACTTGATGTAGCAATGGATATTGTAGCTACTGCATCTCCGCCAGCCGTATATCTCATTTCTGGATCTGCCCCAAGATTACCAAGTAATATAACCTTATTTATACTTGCCATATTTTTCCCAACATTAATGTCATAATAATTACTGTTTGATTAAATACTAAGTTTAAAGAAGATTCAATTAAATGAAATACATAAATGTAAAAGGCGCTAGGCAACACAACCTCAAGAATATCGATATTTCAATTCCGAGAGACAAACTTACTGTAATAACTGGCCTTTCTGGGTCCGGAAAATCTTCTTTAGCTTTTGACACTTTATATGCCGAAGGCCAAAGAAGGTATGTTGAGTCTTTATCAGCTTACGCAAGACAATTTCTTTCAGTGATGGATAAACCGGACGTTGATACCGTTGAAGGTTTATCGCCAGCTATTTCAATAGAACAAAAATCAACTTCCCATAATCCAAGATCAACAGTTGGAACAGTTACTGAGATTCACGATTATTTAAGATTGCTTTTTGCAAGAACTGGAACTCCTAAGTGTCCTGATCATGGTATTTCACTAGAAGGTCAAAGCATAGACCAAATCTCAAAAAATATTCTAGATAACTTTAAAGACGAAAAAATCTTAATCTTGGCTCCGTTAATAAAAGAGCAAAAAGGAGAACACTTAAACTTATTTGAGGAACTTAAAATTAAGGGATTTGTTCGTCTTAGCGTTGATGGAAAAATCTTTGATATCCAAGATTTGCCAACTCTCGAAAAAAATAAAAAACATAACATAAGCATTATCGTTGATAGAACTTCTGGGAAGCTTGAAAATAAATCAAGAATTGTTCAGTCTATTGAAACTTGTTTAGCAGAAACAAACGGTCTTGTTGAAGTTGTCTCTGCTGAAAATTCGGACAAAAAGAAATCTTACTCAACTAAAATGGCATGTTCTATATGTGGGTATAGCATTCCTGAATTAGAACCAAGATTATTTTCGTTTAATAGCCCTTCTGGAGCATGCATGGCATGCGATGGATTGGGAACAAAAGCAGAGATAGATCTTCTTAAAGTTGTATCGCAGCCAGAATTTAGTTTAAATCAGGGAGCAATAAGGGGCTGGGATATAAATCACATGTATAGACATTACCTTCTTAGGTGCGTAAGTAATCATTATGATTTTTCATTGGACGATCCTTTCGAGGACTTACCAGAAAATATAAAAAAGATAGTTTTGGAGGGAAGTGGTAATGAAGATGTAGATTTTAGTTACACTTCAAAAAGAGGAAGACGGATCGAAATAATAAGACCTTTTGAAGGCGTGTTAAAAAGAATTTTAAGAAAGTATCAGGAATCTGACTCTTCACTTATCAGAGAAGATATGGCAAAGTTCATGACGTTAAAGCCTTGTTCTTCTTGTAATGGAACTAGACTGAACGAAGCCGCAAGAAATGTATTTATTGAAGATTTTTCTCTTCCTGATATTTCTGAATTAACAATAGAAGAGGCTTTCATTTTTTTTAAGAAACTAAAACTCAAGGGAGCTAAAGGAAAAATTGCTGAAAAGATTGTCAAAGAAATTATTGAAAGATTAAATTTTTTAGTTGATGTCGGATTAAATTATTTAAATTTGTCGAGAAGTGCAGAGTCTTTGAGTGGAGGAGAAGCACAAAGAATAAGACTTGCTAGCCAAATTGGAGCGGGACTCGTTGGTGTAACTTACATTTTAGATGAGCCATCTATTGGGCTGCATCAAAGAGATAATTCTAAGCTGTTAGCCACGCTAAAAAGACTGAGAGATTTAGGTAACACTGTGGTGGTGGTTGAACACGATCAAGAAACAATTGAAGCAGCCGATCACATAATTGATATTGGTCCTGGAGCAGGAATACATGGTGGAGATGTGTGTTTTTCTGGGACTTTTAATAAATTAATTAAAAGTAAAGATTCTTTAACTGGTGAATATATCTCTGGAAAAAAGAAAATAGAAATCAAGAAAAATGGTTCAATTGATTCAAATGAATCAATTAAAATTTCTGGATGTTCAGGTAATAATCTCAAAGACGTAGATTTAAAACTGCCTTTAGGAAAATTAATATGTGTAACTGGCGTTTCTGGCTCTGGAAAATCTACCTTAATTAATCAAACTTTGTATCCAGCAATAAATAATAATTTAAATAAATCTAATCATCCTACACAGCCGTTTAGAAAAATAGAAGGGCTTGAAAATATTGATAAAATTATTGATATTAGTCAAAGTCCCATAGGTAGAACCCCCAGATCTAATCCAGTTACCTATACTGGAATTTTTACGCCGATAAGAGAAATCTTTGCCGAAACTCAAGAATCAAGATCAAGGGGGTACAAACCTGGACGTTTTAGTTTTAACGTAAAGGGAGGTAGATGTGAAGCCTGTGAGGGAGATGGAATGATAAAAGTAGAAATGCATTTCCTTCCAGATGTTTATGTAAAGTGTGATGTTTGTAATGGAGCTAGGTATAACGAGGAAACTTTAAGTGTAAAATTCAAAGGAAAAAATATTTCTGAAGTTCTAGATCTTACGGTTGAACAAGCGCTTAAATTTTTTGATGCAGTTCCTATTATTAAACGAAAACTTGCCACTTTGAACGATGTAGGGCTTGGATATATTAAACTTGGTCAATCAGCTACAACCTTATCGGGAGGTGAGGCTCAAAGAGTAAAATTGGCTAAAGAATTGTCAAAGGTAGCAACTGGCAGAACTCTATATCTTCTTGACGAACCGACAACAGGATTGCATTTTCATGACGTATCTCTTCTTTTGAAAGTTTTAGAAAAACTGAAGTCTCAAGGTAATACAATCGTTGTAATAGAGCACAATCTGGATGTTATAAAAAATTCAGATTGGATAATAGATATCGGACCTGAAGGTGGTAAGGGAGGTGGAAAAATAATCGCTGAGGGAACTAAAAAAGACATTAAGAAATCTAAAATTTCTCATACCGCTAAATTCTTATAAAATAATTATTTGGCTTCCTCTTTGTTTTCTTGCTCAGTTCTACTTACTAATTCTATAAATGCCATTGGAGCTGCGTCTCCGGCTCTAGGCGTCATCTTGATAATTCGCAAATAACCTCCAGGACGTTCCTTAAACCTTGGGCCTATAACTGAAAAAAGCTTTCCAACGGCACTTTTATTTCTAATTTTAGAAAAAGCCAATCTTCTATTAGAAAGGGAATCAGTTTTCGCAAGAGTTATGAGAGGCTCTAAAAACCCTCTTAATTCTTTTGCTTTAGGTAAAGTCGTTTTTATTGCCTCATGTTCAATTAGAGAAATTGAAAGGTCTTTGAATAAGGCCTTCCTAGTAGCACTATTTCTTCCGAATTTTCGCCCGGTTTTAAGATGTCTCATTAATTTTCAATATTTGATGGTGGCCAATTATCTAGTTCTAATCCTAAGGCTAAACCTCTAGCTGCCAGAACGTCTTTAATCTCGTTCAAAGATTTTCTACCTAAATTAGGCGTTTTGAGTAAGTCAGATTCTCTCCTCGAAACCAAATCACCTATATAGTGTATTTTTTCTACTTTAAGACAGTTTGCTGATCTTACTGTTAATTCAAGTTCATCAACAGGTCTCAACATGATTGGATCTACAGGTGGAGTTTCGTCCTCCTCTTCTTCTTCCGTTTCGAAACCTAATTCCGCAAATGCCATTAGTTGTCGTTGAAGAATAGTTGCAGCTAACCTTAAAATTTCTTCAGGATCAATTGTGCCGTTTGTTTGAACGTCTAAAGTTAATTTATCTAAGTCGGTTCTGTTCTCAACCCTTGTGTTGTCTACTTCATATGAAACTGTTTTTATCGGTGAGTACGAGGCATCGAGTTTTAGCAAACCAATTTCTTTATTTTCTCCTGTGAGGGCTGCTGAATTATCTACTGGAACATACCCTCTTCCTTTTCTTACTCTGATAGTCATATTAATTTTTCCATTATCAGCCAATGTAGCAATTTTATGATCTGGATTTACGACCTCTACACCTGCAGGCAGATCAAAATCACCAGCTGTTAGATCTCCAGCGCCTGATTTTTCTACCGTCATTTCAGCTTCCTCTTGATCTAAAAGTTTTACACTCATCCCTTTTAGATTTAAAAGAATATTTATTACATCTTCTTTTATTCCATCTATTGTTGAATAATCATGCAAAACTCCATCAATTTTTGCTTCTACTACAGCTGCTCCTGGGGTAGAGGAAAGAATTATTCTCCTTAAGGCATTCCCTAAAGTGTGACCAAATCCCCTTTCGAGAGGTTCTAGTATTATTTTTGAATGATTTACATCAATTTCCTCAACTAAAATCTCTTTTGGGGTGAGAAAATCTTTTATAGCATCAAAGTTATCAGTCATATTTACCTCAGTTTAAAATGTTATCTTGAATAGAGCTCTACAATGTAATTTTCATTAATTTCATTGCTTAGTAATTCTCTGGTTGGCTGTGCATCAAACGTTCCGGAAAAATCTTTGTGATTGACAGTAATCCAATCACAAGTCTCACGAGTAGTGAATAAGTCCATTGCCTGAACAACTCTTTTTTGATTTTTTCCTTTTTCGCTAAGAGAGATTTTATCTCCCTCTTGAACCAAAAACGAAGGAACATTTACCATTGAATCGTTTACTAAAATAGCTTTATGCACTACTAACTGTCTTGCTTCAGATCTTGTAGCGGCAAATCCCATTCTGTATACTAAATTATCTAATCTAGATTCAAGGAATATTAATAAATTTGTTCCTGTTTCCCCTTTTTGACGAGCAGCCAGTTTGTAATAATTTCTGAATTGTCTTTCCAGTACGCCATATATTCTTTTGACTTTTTGTTTTTCTCTGAGCTGAACTCCAAAGTCGGAAAGTCTTGTCCTTCTAGCTCCATGAGCGCCTGGAGGATTTTCTGATCTTATTTTTGAATCATAGGATCTATAGCCACTTTTTAAAAATAAGTCTGTTCCTTCTCTTCTTGAAAGCTTATTTTTTGGACCTATATATCTTGCCATTATTACACTCTCCTTTTTTTAGGGGGGCGACATCCATTGTGAGGAATTGGGGTTACATCAGAAATTTTTGTAATTTTTAAACCGCAACCATTCAAAGCTCTTACTGCAGATTCTCTTCCCGAGCCCGGACCTGACACCTCTACTTCAACTGTAGTCATACCCAAAGCCCTAGCTGCTTCGCCTGCCTTTCCGGCTGCAATTTGCGCTGCAAAAGGAGTACTTTTTCTAGAACCTTTGAATCCGTTAGCTCCTGAGCTAGACCACGCAATGGTGTTACCTTGTTTATCAGTAATATTTATTATGGTGTTATTAAAAGTAGCTAGAATATGAGCTACTCCCTCATTTGATACCATTTTAGACTTTTTTGCTTTTGTATTTTTATTCACCATATTTAATTACCTATCTTCTAATTGGTTTTCTTGGTCCCTTCCTGGTTCTAGCGTTTGTTTTAGTTCTCTGACCTCTGACAGGAAGTCTTTTTCTGTGTCTAATCCCTCTATTCGTTCCAAGATCCATCAACCTTTTAATATTTGTACTAATTTCTCTTCTTAAATCTCCTTCTACCAAGAATTCTGAAACCGCTTTCCTTAGTTTTTCAATATCTTCTTCGTTTAAAGCTTCGATTTTAGTATCGTAATTGATACCGGTAGAAGCACAAATCTTTAATGCGGTTGTTCTTCCAATACCATAAATATGAGTCAGCGAAATCCAAGTTTGCTTTCTGTCTGGAATATTTATACCTGCAACTCTAGCCATTATCCTTGTCTCTGTTTATGTTTTGGGTCTGATGGACAAATTACATAATTTACCCCTCTTCTTTTAATTAATTTGCAGTCTTTACAAATTTTCTTCACTGAAGCTCTTACTTTCATGTCATTACCTTTTATAACCTTTAAGGTTTGCCTTCTTCATTAGAGATTGATACTGGCTTGATAAAAGATGTGATTGTACCTGAGCCATGAAGTCCATTACCACTACTACTGCAATTAATAATGAAGTTCCTCCAAGGTAAAAAGGAGCATTTGCAGATACAATTAAAAATTGTGGAGCTAAACAAATTACAATCATGTACATTGAACCCCATATAGTTAATCTGGACATAACATTATCTATATAATCTACAGTGTGGTCGCCCGGCCTGATTCCTGGTAAAAAACCTCCTGATCTTTTTAAGTTGTCAGATATATCTTTCGCGGGAAACTGGATAGCGGTGTAAAAAAAGCAAAAATACGCAATCAACACTGCAAAAACTACGACATACAAAGGCTGGCCAGGACTTAAAGCTAAAGAGACTTCCTGAAGCCACTCAAAACCGTCATTTTGACCAAACCAGGAACTCATAGAAGCAGGAAATAAAACCAAGCTGCTAGCAAAAATTGCAGGTATTACTCCAGCCATATTTACCTTAAGAGGTAAATGAGATGCCTGCCCCATGTTCATTTGATTAGGCGCACGTCTTGCATAATTAACAGTTATCCTTCTTTGAGCCCTTTCAATCCAAACTATGAAAGCGATTGCTAAAATTGCGAATAAAGCAATCAAAAGAAGTAAAATTAAACTTATTTCTCCTTGCCTAGAAGCTTCGAAGGATTGTCCAATAGCGCTAGGAAGTCCAGAAACAATACTAGCAAATATAATTAAAGAAATACCATTTCCTATCCCTCTTTCGTTAACTTGTTCTCCAAGCCATACAAGAAACATGGTTCCTGTTACAAAAGAAATTACAGCTGTAATGATGAATCCTAAACCTGGAGTTACAGCCATGGCCTGTGAAGATAAAGCAATAGCAAATCCAGTAGATTGAAAAATAGCAAGTACAAGGGTGCCTAACCTTACGTAAGCAGTTCTTTTCCGTCTGCCCGATTCACCTTCCTGTCTGAAAAGTTTTTTAAGGCTGGGTGTAGTTGCTTCAAGTAAGTTCATAACAATTGCAGCTGTTATGTATGGAACTACATTTAAAGCCATAATACTCATTCTCTCTAAGGCTCCGCCAGAAAACATATTAAACAAACCAAGAAGCGTTCCTTGATTTTGATCAAAAAGAGAGGAAATTTTTAAAGGATCTATACCAGGAACTGGAATGTGGGTTCCGATTCTATAAATAATAATAGCTAATAAAACAAACCTTAGTCTCGACCAAAGTTCTTTAAGCCCATCTGATTTAAACCCTAAAGCAGCCATATTAATTTATTTCACCGCCATTATTTGCTATCAATTCTTTTACAGATTTTGAGACTTTGAGTCCTTTAAGTTTTAGAGGCTTAGTTAAATTTCCACCGGATATAACTTTTACTTCAGAAATTTTATTTTTGATAATTTTTTTGGATTTTAATAACTCAATGTCAATTTCTTCGGATCCAATTTTTTCTAAATCGCCCACTTTGATATGACATTTTAGAGGAGCCTGTCTTGAAGTGAATCCAAATTTTGGTAATCTTTGCTGAATAGGCATTTGACCGCCTTCAAAGCCAGGTCTCACTTTCCCTCCAGACCTAGCCTTTTGTCCTTTATGGCCTCTACCAGAAGTTTTACCTGAACCTGAAGCTGAACCTCTTCCAATTCGCTTAGCAGATTTATTTGATTGAATTGATTTTATTTTATTTAAACTCATACTAGTCAACAATTTTCACAACATGTTTAACTTTATTAATCATTCCCCAGTTTTCTGGGGAATTCTTAACTTCTACAACATGATTAATTTTTCTTAGTCCCAACCCCTTAACGGATTTTTTATGAATCTCTCTTATGCCGGACAAACTTCTAACTTGTTTAACCTTAATTGTTCTGTTGTCCTTTTTAGTCATTTACTTTGATCTCCTTATACTTACTTTGGCGGGAGATTCAATACTAGCTAAACCTTTAAATGTTGCCCTTACGACATTAATTGGATTTGTAGAACCATATGATTTAGCCAATACATCTTTTACTCCTGCCAACTCTAAAACTGCTCTCATTGCACCGCCAGCGATAATTCCTGTCCCAGGAGATGCGGGTTGCATATATACCGTTGCTGATCCATGCCTAGCTTTGACTGCATAATGAATCGTGCTGCCATTTAACTCTATATTTGAAATATTTCGTCTAGCGTTTTCCAAAGCTTTTTGTATCGCAATAGGAACCTCCCTAGCCTTTCCTCTTCCAAATCCTACTTTACCTTTTCCATCGCCCACTACAGTTAAAGCAGTAAATCCAAAGATCCTTCCACCTTTAACTACTTTAGCAACACGGTTAACACCTACGAGTTTTTCTTCTAATGCTTCGCCAGATTGTTGTTCAATATTTTCTTCCATAATTTACCTAAAATTTTAATCCTGAAGCTCGTGCTCCTTCGGCTAAAGATTTAACGCGTCCGTGGTATTTGTAACCTGATCTGTCAAACGCAACTTTTTCTATCCCTTTGGCTAAAGCCCTCTTGCCTATAACTTCTCCTACTTTAAGAGCAGCGTCAATATTGCCGGTACTTTTTAAATCTACTTCTTTATCCAAAGTAGAAGCCTGTACCAAAACTTCTTTGCCATCCAATGAAAAAACTTGTGCATAAATATGTTTGCCGGATCTAAAAACGGTCAGCCTGTTTGTTTTTAAATTAATAGCATGGGCCCTTAACTTTTTTGTCCTTCTATTTCTTGATTCTATTTTCTTCGACATAATAATTACGCTTTCTTTGATTCTTTTCTTATGATTCTTTCGTCGGAATACTTAACACCCTTTCCTTTATAAGGTTCAGGGGGCCTAAAAGATCTAATTTTAGACGCTACATCCCCTAAAAGTTGTTTGTTAGGGGAAGTTAAAACTAGCTCTGTTTGAGATGGAGCTTCTGCAGAGACGCCCTCAGGCAAATCATAATTAACTGGATGAGAATAACCCAAAGAAAGTTCTATTTTAGTACCACTAACTTTTACCCTATATCCGACTCCATTGATTTCTAATTTTTTTTCAAAACCTTTTGATATCCCTTCTATAATATTCTCAGCAAGAGATCTCATAGTACTTGCCAACGTAATTGATTCTTTAGAGTCAACATTCGGAGAAAATAGTATAAATTCCTCGTTTGACTCTATAGAAACCTGTTCATGAACATTAAGATCCATAACGCCTTTTTTTCCTGAAAAAGTTACAACTTGCCCTTTCACTTCAGCTTTAACACCTTCAGTAAAATTAATTTTTCTTTTAGAGTTTCTAGCCATATTAAAAAATTGTACAAATTAGCTCGCCGCCAATATTTTGAGTCTTAGCTTGTTTGTCAGTTAATACTCCTTTAGAAGTAGTAAGAATTCCTATTCCAAGGCCTCCTTTAATAGCGGGAATATCTTGGCTCGAGAAATATTTTCTCAAGCCAGGTTTACTTTCTCTATTGAATTCTTTAATTACAGGTTTATCCTCGAAGTACTTAAGAGTTATTTCGATTTCTTGTTTTGGCAAATCTCCTGTTACTTCGGATTTCTTAATGAAACCTTCATCAAGCAAAACTTCACATATAGCTCTTTTAAGTTTTGATGACCCAAAAGAAACTTTTGCATGCCCTCTAGATTGAGCGTTTTTAATTCTTGAAATCATGTCTGAAATAGGATCTTGTAAACTCATATTTATCTCCTTATTTTTACCAACTTGCCTTTACCAATCCAGGAACATCACCTTTCATAGCTAGTTCTCTAAGTTTATTTCTAGATAACCCAAATTTTCTATAGACCGCATGAGGTCTTCCTGTTATTTGACATCTTCTTTGAAGTCTAACTGGGCTTGCATCTCTAGGAAGTTTTTGTAATTTTTTCATTGCTATATCTTTTTCTTCTTCTGTTTTTGAAATGTCATTTATGATAGATTTAAGTTCAATTCTTTTTTTTGAAAACTTTTCCACCATTTTTAGTCTTTTGTTTTCACGTGCGATCATAGATTTTTTTGCCATGTTTACCTCAAGTTTTAAAAGGAAACTTTAAAGCAGACAAAAGTTTTAAGCCTGCTTCATCGGTTTCTGCCGAAGTTGTAATACTTATATCTAAGCCTCTTATTTTTTGAACCTTGTCGTAATCTATTTCAGGAAAAATTATGTGTTCTTTAATTCCAATAGAATAATTACCCTTACCGTCAAATGATTTGGTATCCAAGCCTCTAAAATCTCTTTCTCTAGGAATAGCTATGCCCAATAATCTATCTAAAAACTCATACATTCTCTCTCCTCTCAAAGTCACTTTGCAACCTATTGGGAACCCCTCTCTTAATTTGAAACTGGCTACTGATTTTCTTGCTAAAGTTTTTATAGGCTGTTGGCCAGAAATTAATTTTAATTCCTCCATGGCTCCATCTAAAACTTTCCTATCGTTCATAGCATCAGGCCCAAGACCCATGTTCAACGTAACCTTAGTTATTTTTGGCACGGCCATAGGCGATTTGAGGTTTAACTCTTTCAATAGATTAGGAATCGCTTCTTCCAAAAAGGTTTTTTTAATCATTGAAGTATTCATTTGATTTCTTTACCATCAGATTTAAATATTCTCTTCTTTC
This sequence comes from SAR86 cluster bacterium, assembly GCA_023703675.1. NCBI lineage: Bacteria > Pseudomonadati > Pseudomonadota > Gammaproteobacteria > SAR86 cluster bacterium. The sequence goes on from CP097974.1 coordinate 928,338, forward strand.
CTTTTTCATCAGAATAAATTTTTACCTTATCTGCTTTCTTTAATTTTTTGTTGTAAATGGCCACATTAGAAATGTGAATCGGAGATTCTTTTTCTATGATTCCTCCAGCAATATTTAACTGGGGATTAGGTTTTTGATGTTTTTTTACTATTTTTAATCCCATTACAATACATCTATCTTTTGCTAAAAATTTAGTAAGAGTTCCGGTTTTACCCTTATCCTTTCCGGAGATAATAATCACTTCGTCGCCTGTTTTTAACTTGTTCATTAAATTACCTCCGGAGCTAAAGAAATAATTTTCATAAAGTCTTTAGACCTGAGTTCTCTAGAAACTGGTCCGAAAATTCGAGTTCCTATTGGTTGTTTCTGAGCATTGATTAATACAGCAGCATTGTCATCAAATTTAATACTCGATCCATCTTCTCGTTTTATATTTTTTTTTGTTCTTACAATAACTGCGTCTGCAACTTGTCCTTTTTTTACTCTTCCAGTAGGAATCGCCTCTTTAATTGCAACTTTAATTACATCGCCAACATGAGCATATCTTCTCTTAGACCCGCCAAGTACTTTTATGCACATAACTTCCCTTGCGCCACTATTGTCTGCAACTAAAAGCCTCGATTGTGCTTGTATCACGAAATATCTCCTTTAGCAGACTTCACAATCTCAACCAATTCCCATGACTTAGTTTTAGAAATTGGCCTGGTCTCTTTAATTTTTACTTTGTCACCTAATTTTGAAGAATTTTGCTCATCATGAAACCTAATTTTGGAAGAACGTTTCATAATTTTTCCAACTAACTTATGTTTAACTGTTCTTTGAATAAGAGCAACTCTGGACTTATCGCCTGATAAACTAATAACTGAACCAGTCATTGTTCTTTTAACATCATTCATTTTCTAAAGACCTCTTATCTTGATTAATTTGAGTTTTGATTCTTGCTATATCTTTTCTAGCTTCGGATAGCTTATGAGTTTCTTTAAGAGCAGAACTTGAGTGTTTCATCTTTAGATCGAAATACGTTTTGTTCAACTTCTTCAATTCTTGCGCGTTTTTATCTATATTTTTTTTAGCCATTAGATTGATTTCCTTGCAATAAATTTTGTGGCAATTGGAAGCTTAGCGGCAGCTAGAGCGAAAGCTTCTCTTGCAACTTCCTCATCTACTCCTTCCATTTCATAAAGAATTTTTCCAGGTTTTATTGGAGCTACGTAATACTCAACATTACCTTTTCCTTTTCCCTGCCTGACCTCCAAAGGTTTTTTTGTAATAGGTTTGTCTGGAAAAATTCTTATCCAAATTTGAGCCCCTCTCTTTACATGTCTAGTCATTGCTCTCCTAGCTGCTTCAATTTGTCTTGAAGTGATTTGACCTCTTGATGTGGCTTTTAAGCCAAAAGCACCGAAATCAAGCGTATTTGATTTATGAGAAAGGCCTGTATTTCTACCCTTCATTTGTTTTCTAAATTTTGTTCGTTTAGGTTGAAACATATTTAATCAGTGATTGAATTTTTCTTTTTTTGAACTTCGCCTCTGCAAATCCAAACTTTAACGCCGATTATTCCATAGGTGGTTTTAGCTTCAGCAAAACCATAATCTATATCAGCTTTTAAAGTATGTAATGGCACTCTTCCTTCCTTATGCCATTCAGCTCTTGCAATTTCAGCTCCACCTAATCTGCCTGAAACTCTCACTTTTACACCTAAAGCGCCTTGTCTTGTACAATTTTGTGCAGCTCTTTTAATAACTCTTCTAAACATTGCCCTTTTTTCTAATTGCACTGCTATGTTAGCCGCAACTAGTTGAGCGTCTAAATCGGGCTTTCTAATTTCTTTGATATTTAGACTTACTGGAACTTCCATAAGCTCAGAGAGCTCAGCTCTTAACTTATCTATGTCTTCGCCTTTTTTTCCAATTATCATCCCTGGTCGAGAGGTATGAATTGAAACTTTAGCGCTCTCAGAGGGTCTTTCGATTTCAATCTTACTCACGAAAGCATTATCTAATCGTTTCTTTAAAAACTCACGAACTAAGAAGTCGTTTAGAAGTAGTTTTTGGTATTTATTTTTTTCTGCATACCAAACTGAATTATGATCTCTAGAAATGCCTAACCTGATTCCAATTGGATTTACTTTCTGTCCCATTTAAATTCCTCTCGTGTTAAGCGATAGATTAATATGACATGATCTTTTTTGAATCCTATCCGCCCTTCCTCTTGCTCTGGGTCTTATTCTTTTAAGCAAAAAAGCATCATCTACTGAAATCTCAGATATAAAAAGATTATCAATATCTAAACCATTATTATGTTCTGCATTGGCTATTGCAGACTCTAAAAGTTTTTTTAGATTCTTAGAAGAAGATTTTTTACTAAAATTAAGAATATCTAAAGCTTCTGAAACAAACTTTCCTCTTATTTGATCTGCAAGCAATCTAACTTTGAAGCTAGATACTGGTAGACGACTTAATTTAGCTTTTACTTCATTCATTTTAAGTTTTCCTATCTCCAGAATGCATTTTGAAAGTTCTTGTGAGAACAAATTCTCCTAATTTATGCCCAACCATGTCTTCTTTGATGGAAAGAGGGACGTGATCCCTTCCGTTATGGACAGATATTGTTAAGCCAACCATCTCAGGAATAATTAATGACCTTCTTGACCAAGTTTTAATAGGTTTCCTGTCATTATTTGAGGAAGCTTTAACAACTTTGTCTAAAAGATGATGATCTACAAAAGGACCTTTTTTAATTGATCTAGGCATTACTTCTTCCTCCTTCTGATGATAAAAGAGTCAGTTCTTTTATTATTTCTAGTTCTAAAACCTTTTGTAGGAGTTCCCCAAGGAGAAACAGGATGCCTGCCTCCCGAAGTTCTTCCTTCACCTCCACCATGAGGATGATCTACAGGATTCATAGCCACTCCTCTTACGGTTGGACGAATACCCATCCATCTTTTTGCTCCAGCTTTACCAATTGACTTGAGAGAATGTTCTGAATTTGAAACCTCTCCAATCGTAGCCCTACAAGAAGTTAAAACTTTTCGGACCTCCCCACTTTTTAACCTTAAAGAAGCATACCCAGCATCTTTAGCAACGTACTGGACAGAAGATCCAGCGCTTCTTGCAACTTGAGCTCCTTTTTTCGGCTTCAATTCAACACAGTGGATAGTTGTGCCGACGGGAATGTTATCTAATTCTAAAGAGTTGCCAATACTAATCGGAGCTGAACTTCCTGAAATAATTTCGTCTCCTACTTGTATATTTTTAGGAGCGATAACATATCTTCTCTCCCCATCTGCATATAAAACTAAAGCAATATGGGCTGATCTATTTGGGTCATACTCTAATCTTTCAATTTTGGCGGGAATGCTGTCTTTATCCCTTTTAAAATCAATGATTCTATAGTGGTGTTTGTGACCACCTCCAATGTGTCTGGTAGTGATTCTACCAGCGTTATTTCTGCCGCCAGACTTTAAGTTAGGTTCGGTCAAAGGTTGATAAGATCTTCCTTTATATAGGTCAGGATTGGAAGAAATGCTTCTAAATCTTCTTCCGGGAGAGGTGGGTTTTGCCTTTATTACTGCCATAACTAATCTTGAGATATTTCTATTCTGTCTCCTTCTTTCAAAGCTACATAAGCCTTTTTCCAATTAGATTTTTTTGAAATTTTCCCTTTAGCTGTCATACTTCTTTTTATCTTCCCTTTAACATTGAGAATATTTACCTTATTGACAGTTACTTTGAATTCTTCTTCCACCGCTTTTTTTACTTCAATTTTTGAGGCTTTTGGACTTACTTTAAACACGTAAGCATTTGCGAATTGTCCTACGAGGGAGGCTTTTTCAGTCATATGCCCCGAAAAAATAACTTGATTAGGATAAAGGTTGCTCATGTATATAGCTCCTCTAAATTCTTAAGGCAATCATTATCAATTAAAATTGAATTGTTCTTAAGAAGCGAAATAGGATTTAAAGAATTAATTCCGATAACTTCTAGGTCAGCAATATTTCTACTAGCTAATCTCATATTATCGCTCAACTCTTTATAAATTATGAGACCTTTCTCAAAACCTATTTCTTTGAGTTTCAAAGAAAGTTCTTTAGTTTTTGGGGATGCTAGTTCCAAATCTTGAGAGATAAATATTTTATTTTCCTTTGCTAGATTTGAAAGAATTGACCTCATAGCTGATTTATACATTTTTCTGTTAATTTTTTTAGGTTCCGAAGACTTAGATCTGGCTGCAAACGTTACTCCTCCGCCTTTCCAGATAGGACTTCTTGATGTGCCAGCTCTTGCTCTCCCAGTTCCTTTTTGCCTCCAAGGTTTTTTTCCTCCCCCGCTTACTTGAGATCTATTTTTTTGTGCTTTAGTTCCTTGGTGACTGTTATCTATGTATGAATTAAGTAATTGAGAAATTAGATTTTCATTTACGTTTTGATTAAACAAAACATCAGAAACAGGCAAAGTCTTATTTTTTGAGTTAATTACTGGCAATTCCATATCTATTTTTTTATCGCGGGTTTGATAATTATTTTTGAGCCAGAAGGCCCAGGAATCGATCCTTTAACAAGAATCAGTTTATTTTCTTCATCAATCTTTACAATTTTCAGATTTTGTATTGTTTTATTTACATTACCCAAATGACCAGACATTTTTTTTCCTTTCCAAACTCTTCCAGGGGTTTGGCATTGTCCAATAGAGCCGGGTTTTCTATGAGCTAAAGAATTTCCATGAGTTGCATCTTGAGTAGCAAAATTCCATCTTTTAACAGTTCCAGCAAAACCTTTACCTTTAGAAAGCCCAGACACGTCTACAAACTGGCCTTCCTCAAAGTTATTTACAGAAAATTCTTTTCCAATTTCTATCTCAGCAAGACTATCTGGTGTAACTCTAAACTCGTGAATGTTATTTTTTGTGTTGATGTTATTTTTACTAAAATGACCTTTGTTGGGTTTTATGACTTTTTTTTCTTTTCGATCATTTGAAGACAATTGAACTGCGGAATACCCATCAGTTTCTTCATTCTTGATCTGAGAAACAATATTTGGGTCAACCTTGATAACACTGACAGGAATGGATTCACCATTTTCGTGAAATACTCTTGTCATTCCCTCTTTAGTTGCAATTAAACCAATCACTTTAAATACCTAAATTATTTAGTTAATTCGTCTAAGGATATTTGAACATCTACACCTGCAGATAAATCCAATTTCATCAAAGCATCTACAGTTTTTTCTGTCGGCTTGATAATATCCATAATTCTTTTATAAGTTCTAATTTCGTATTGATCTCTAGCATCTTTATCTTTGTGAGGAGAGATAAGAATTGTAGTGAGTCTTTTTCTTACAGGCATTGGAATTGGTCCTTTTATGATTGCACCGGTCCTTTTTACAGTTTCAACTATTTCCTTAGCCGATTTATCAATCAGCTTATTATCGAAGGCTTTAAGCCTAATTCTGATATTTTGGTTTTGCAAAATATACCTCTATAAAAATACAAAATTGTTAAAGAACTTAGCTTTTTAATTAATAAAAAGCACAAAGAGCCGCAATTCTATTGGGGCAGAGGGATTGTGTCAACAGATAATATCTTACGTTTTACTAATAATAGCTTCAGCTACGTTTGTAGGAACTTCTGAATATTTCAATGGTTCCATAGTGAAAGTTGCTCTACCCTGAGTTGCTGATCTTAAGTCAGTAGCATAGCCAAACATTTCAGCTAACGGGACTTCCCCATCTAGAACTTTTCCTGCGTGCACGTCAGTCATGCCATTAACTATTCCTCTTCTTCTATTTAGGTCTCCAACAACATCTCCCATGTATTCTTCAGGAGTAACAACCTCCAGCTTCATTATAGGTTCTAAAAGCGCAGGTTTAGCCTTTAGAGCTCCATCTTTGAGAGCCATAGATGATGCAACTTTGAAAGCAATTTCACTTGAATCAACATCATGAAAAGAACCATCATAAACAGTCACTTTAACGTCTATCAAAGGATACCCGGCAATAATTCCTGATTGCATCTGCTCTTTTGCTCCCTTTTCAACAGCTGGAATGAATTCCCTAGGGATTGTTCCTCCAACAATTTTATTAACAAACTGGAAGACTTCTTTTTCGTCTTCTTTTTCATTATCTTCAAGGGGTTCAATTTTTAACCAAACATGACCATATTGTCCTTTACCTCCTGATTGTCTAACAAACTTTCCTTCTGACTCCACACTTTCTCTAATAGACTCTCGATAGGCAACTTGAGGCTTTCCGATATTAGCTTCAACGTCGAATTCTCTCTTCATTCTGTCTACTAAGACTTCTAAATGAAGTTCTCCCATACCAGATATAATGGTTTGTCCAGATTCTTCATCAGTATTTACTCGAAAAGATGGATCCTCTTGAGATAACCTTCCTAGTGCCAATCCCATCTTTTCCTGATCAGATTTTGTTTTCGGTTCAACAGCAACTGATATGACTGGCTCAGGAAATGTCATTTTTTCTAAAATAATTGTTTTTTTCAAATCACATAATGTGTCCCCTGTTGTCACATCTTTAAGTCCAATTATTGCAGCAATATCTCCTGCTCTTACTTCAGAAATTTCCTCTCTATTATTTGCATGCATTTGAAGCATTCTTCCAACTCGTTCCTTAGAACTTTTAGATGAAGCAAAAACCGAGTCTCCTTGAGTCAAAACTCCAGAGTAAACCCTTATAAAGGTAAGCGTTCCGACAAATGGATCGGTCGCAATTTTAAAAGCCAAAGCAGAAAAGGGTTCATCATCGTCAGAATTTCTAGATTCTACAGTTTCTCCATCTTCTAAAACTCCTTGAATCGCTTCCACTTCAGTTGGCGCAGGAAGATACTGAATAACAGAATCAAGCATTGGTTGAACACCTTTATTTTTAAATGCGGAACCACAGATACATACTACTATTTCGTTTGAGAGTGTTCTCTCTCTTAAGCCCTTATGTATATCTTCCTCAGACAAATCGCCATCATTTAAATATTTCTCCATTAGTTCTTCATTTGCTTCGGCAGCTGACTCAAGCATGTCTTCTCGGTATTTCTTTGCTTTCTCTATTAAATTATCTGGAATCTCTTCTTCTTTGTAACTTGTACCTTTATCATCCCCATCCCAGTAAAGAGCTTTCATTTTTATTAAATCTATAATCCCCGAAAAATCGTCTTCGGCTCCTATTGGCAATTGAATTGCTACAGGGGAAGCGCCTAATCTATTTTTAATTTGGTCAACGACTCTTTCAAAATCAGCTCCAGCTCTATCCATTTTATTTACGAAACATATTCTTGGAACTTTATAGCGATTTGCTTGTCTCCAAACAGTTTCTGACTGTGGCTCTACGCCGGAACTCCCGCAGAACACTACAACAGCCCCATCAAGAACTCTAAGAGATCTTTCTACTTCAATAGTGAAATCAACATGTCCAGGAGTATCAATTATATTAATTCTGTGCTCTTGAAAATTTTGTCTCATGCCTTTCCAAAAACACGTTGTTGCTGCAGAGGTAATTGTTATTCCTCTTTCTTGTTCTTGCTCCATCCAGTCCATGGTTGCAGCACCATCATGAACCTCGCCAATTTTATGAGAAATCCCAGTGTAAAAAAGAACTCTTTCAGTGGTGGTAGTTTTTCCAGCATCAACGTGAGCGCAAATTCCTATGTTGCGATATAAGTCTAGAGGGAAATTTCTACCGGCCATGATAAATATTAAAATCTGAAATGAGAAAAAGCTTTATTCGCTTCAGCCATTTTATGAGTATCTTGTCTCTTTTTTACGGCCTCTCCTTTTCCTTCGGAAGCTTCAAGCAATTCATTTGCCAATTTTGAAGACATATTCTTTTCTGACCTATTTTTTGCGCTGGTAACTAACCAACGCATTGCTAATGCCATTTTTCTTGATGTCTTAACTTCAAGAGGAACTTGATATGTCGCTCCTCCAACTCGTCTAGATTTTACTTCTACTTGCGGGCCAACATTATCAAGAGCTTCTTCAAATATTTCTAAAGGATCTCTTTTGGCTTTGTTAGATATTTCTTCTAGCGCAGAATATATTATTTTCTCGGCAGTACTTTTTTTTCCTCTTTCCATGAGGTTGTTAATAAATTTAGAGAGCTTTAAATTACCATATTTTGGGTCAGGTAAAATTTCTCTTTTTGGAATCGGTCCTTTTCTTGGCATTATTTTGGTTTTTTAGACCCATATTTAGATCTTCTTTGTTTTCTATCTTCAACACCCGTAGTATCAAGAGTTCCTCTAACAGTGTGGTATCTGACCCCTGGAAGATCTTTAACTCTTCCTCCTCTAAGTAAAACTACAGAATGTTCTTGAAGATTATGGCCTTCTCCACCAATGTAAGAGATAACTTCATACCCAGAAGTCAGTCTTACTTTGCAAACTTTTCTTAATGCTGAATTAGGTTTCTTTGGAGTAGTAGTATATACCCTTGTACAAACTCCTCTTTTCTGGGGAGATCCACCTAAAGCAGGAACATCACTTTTTGCCTTCTTGATTTTCCTAGGTTTCTTTATAAGTTGATTGATAGTTGCCATAAAAATGATGCGATTTTAAAGTTGCTTTCTATTCAGGTCAATAAAATTGTACTAATTAAGATGACTCTTCTTCAGAGTTCATAGCTTCTGAAATTTCAGACTCAAGATCTGCAACATCTATTTCTTCATTTGCATCAACGTTATATCCTGTTCCAGAAGGAACAAGCCTACCAATAACTACATTTTCTTTGAGCCCTCTGAGCTTATCAACTTTCCCAGTTACAGCTGCCTCAGTTAAGACGCGAGTAGTTTCTTGAAAGGATGCGGCTGAAATAAATGACTCAGTTGCTAAAGAAGCTTTTGTGATACCAAGTAATAATCTATTAAATTTTGCAGGAGCACTGCCTTCAGCTAAAAGTTTTTTATTAACTTTAACAACTTCTGAGAATTCTACTTGATCACCTATTATGAGATCAGAATCTCCGGATTCTGTGACTTCAACTTTTCGTAACATTTGTCTGAGAATACATTCGATGTGTTTATCACTTATTTCAACACCTTGTAGTCTGTATACGTCCTGAATTTCGTTTACAACATAATCAGTCAACTCGGTTACACCTTTTAACGATAAGATATCATGTGGGCTCAAAGAGCCTTCACTAATGACGTCACCTTTATTTACGGTTTCACCTTCGAAAACGTTAATACTTCTGGTTTTAGGAATTAAAGTTTCACTTACAACCTCTTCTCCGGATTCTTTGCCTGTAATTATTAGTCTTCTTTTTCCTTTAGTCTCTTTACCCCAGGATACCACTCCAGTTAACTCTGCAAGAATAGCAACTTCTTTTGGTTTTCTCGCTTCGAAGAGATCAGCAACCCTTGGAAGTCCACCAGTTATGTCCCTTGTTTTCGACGACTCTTTAGGAATTCTAGCTAAAACATCTCCCACATTTATAGCTTCAGCATCTGAAACATTAACCAGTGACTTTTGTTCAAGAACATAATTAGCAGGCCTTTTACCATTTGGAAGAAGAACTTCGTTACCCTTTCCATCAACAATAGAAATTGTAGGAGTTAAATCTTTTCCTGCTGAAGTTCTTTCTCCTGCATCAAGAACTTCCATGCTGCTTAAGCCAGTGAGCTCATCTTGAACAACCCTAACCGAGATTCCATTTTCCATTTCCAAGAGTTTTGCTTTTCCTTTTACTTCAGAAATTATTGGATGGTTTAGAGGATCCCATCTAGCTAAAATCTCTCCAGCTTTAACTTTTGCTCCATCTTTTACATTAATAGTTGCGCCATAAGGAAGTTTGTATCTTTCTTTCTCAAAATCATTTTCATCAAGCAAGAGTATTTCTGCAGATCTAGAAATACATACTTCGTTTTTATCTTTATTTGTTACGGAGCTGATATTTTTATATTTTACTAACCCGTCAAATTTAACTTCTATCTTATCGTTTTCAGAAGCTCTTGAAGCCGCGCCGCCTATATGGAAGGTTCTCATAGTTAGTTGTGTGCCAGGCTCTCCTATGGATTGTGCGGCTACAATTCCTACCGCCTCTCCAGGATCTACTAAGTTTCCTCTTCCGAGATCTCTTCCGTAACACATTGAACAAATTCCAAAGCTTGTTTCGCAAGTTATAGCAGATCTAACCAAAGCATAATTTATCTTATGATGCTCAATTTTTTCTGCTAGTTCTTCGTCAATTAAAGTTCCTTTAGAAATTTTTAGCTCTCCGTCTTTCGATTTAATATCTTGAGCCAAAACTCTTCCTAATATTCTCTCACTCAGCGATTGAACTACTTCTCCTCCATCGATTATAGTTCTTAATTCTAAACCCTCTTTGGTTCCACAATCATATTCCCTGATAACTAAATCCTGTGCTACATCTACAAGACGTCTTGTAAGGTATCCTGAGTTTGCTGTCTTTAATGCGGTATCGGCCAAGCCCTTTCTTGCCCCATGAGTAGAAGTGAAATATTGAAGCACTGTAAGCCCTTCTCTAAAGTTAGCTGTTATAGGCGTTTCAATTATTGAGCCGTCTGGTTTAGCCATAAGCCCCCTCATGCCTGCAAGTTGTCTAACTTGGGCGGGAGAACTTCTTGCCCCAGAATCTAAATACATAAAGACTGAATTGAAAGAGTCTTCGTCAACTTCATCTCCTTCTGAATTTGTAACTTTATCTTTAGAAATAGTTTCCATCAAAGAACTGGCAACAGCTTCATTTGCTCTGGACCAAATATCTATAACTTTATTGTATTTTTCCCCTTGGGTGACCAAGCCAGAAGAGTATTGAGCCTCTATTTCTTTAACCTCGTTTTGTGCTTGAGAAATAATCGTTTCTTTATTATCAGGTATAACACAATCCTCAACACAAATTGACGAGCCAGAAATTGTTGAGTAATCGTAGCCAAGATTTTTTATCTTGTCTGAAAAGATCACTGTTGCTTTTAAACCAGAGTATCTATAGGAAGTGTTTATAAGATCTGAAATTGCTTTGCTATTTAGAGGCTTATTAACTTTTTCGAAAGGAATTTCTTTAGGAACTACCCCCCATAATATTGTTCTACCAACAGTAGTTTCAACTAGATCTGTGGTCCCATCAGAATTATCTATTCTGCATTTTATAATTGCTTGTAAATCTACTTGTTTAGAGTCGTAAGCTCTTTTGACTTCATCGACATCAGCAAATATAGAGCCTTCTCCCAAAGAGTTTAATTTAGACTTTGTCATGTAATAAATACCTAGAACGACATCTTGAGAAGGATCAATAATAGGCCTCCCATTTGAAGGTGATAGAATGTTATTACTTGCCATCATTAGCGCTCGACACTCTAATTGAGATTCTAAAGTTAAGGGGACATGTACCGCCATTTGATCTCCATCAAAGTCAGCATTGTAGGCTTTACAAACCAGAGGATGGAGCTGGATTGCTTTCCCCTCAATAAGAGTGGGTTCAAAAGCTTGGATTCCAAGGCGGTGAAGTGTAGGCGCTCTGTTCAAAAGAATAGGATGCTCTCTGATAACTTCAGCCAAAATGTCCCAAACAACTGGTTCTTCTCTTTCGACCATTCTCTTAGCACCTTTAATGGTGGTAGCAAGCTCCATATTCTGAAGTCTTCCAAACACAAATGGCTTGAAGAGTTCTAGAGCCATTTTTTTTGGCAACCCACATTGATGAAGCTTTAAAGTTGGCCCGACAACAATTACTGATCTACCTGAGTAATCAACCCTTTTGCCTAAAAGGTTTTGTCTAAATCTTCCTTGTTTGCCTTTGATCATGTCAGATAATGATTTTAAGGGGCGTTTGTTTGACCCGGTAATTGCTCTTCCTCTTCTTCCGTTGTCTAAAAGAGCATCGACAGATTCTTGTAACATTCTTTTTTCATTTCGAACAATTATTTCGGGCGCACTGAGCTCTAATAATCTTTTTAACCTGTTATTTCTATTTATAACTCTCCTATATAGATCATTAAGGTCAGAGGTTGCAAATCTTCCTCCTTCGAGAGGAACTAAAGGTCTTAGATCTGGTGGCAACACCGGTAGAACATCTAAAATCATCCATTCTGGTTTGTTACTAGATGATAAAAAACCTTTAAGAATTTTTAGTCTTTTAGACAGTTTCTTTATCTTGGCTTCACTATTTGTTCCTTCTATTTGAGAAACGACTTCACTTATTTCTTCCTCTAAATTCATTTCTGAAAGAAGAATTTTCACAGATTCAGCGCCCATTCCAGCTGAAAACTCTTCACCATAATTTTCTAAAGCTTCAAAGTATTCTTCTTCATCAAGAATTTGACCTTTTTCTAAATCTGTCATACCAGGATCGGTAACTACAAAAGATTCGAAATATAATATTCTTTCTATCTCCCTTAAGGTCATGTCTAGAAGCAATGAGATCCTTGAAGGTAAAGATTTTAGAAACCATATGTGCGCTACAGGGGCTGCTAATTCGATATGCCCCATTCTTTCTCTTCTGACTTTTGCAAGTGTTACTTCGACTCCACATTTTTCACAGACAACTCCTCTGTGTTTCATTCTCTTGTACTTTCCACAAATACATTCGTAGTCTTTTACAGGACCGAAAATCTTTGCGCAAAATAAACCATCTCTTTCTGGCTTGAAAGTTCTGTAATTTATTGTTTCTGGTTTTTTTACCTCACCATAAGACCAAGATCTGATTTGTTGTGCCGAAGCTAATCCGGCTTTAATAGAATTGAAATTATCGGATTGATCTTGATTGAATAGTTTTAATAAGTCTTTCATAAATTAGTTTACCTCTTCAAAATCTATGTCTATTCCTAGAGATCTTATTTCTTTAGTCAAAACGTTATAGGATTCTGGAATTCCGGCTTCCATTTCATGATTTCCATCCACAATGTTTTTGTAAACTTTTGTTCTTCCCGATACATCATCAGATTTTACTGTTAGCATTTCTTGTAACGTGTGAGCAGCTCCATAGGCCTCAAGAGCCCAAACCTCCATCTCTCCAAGTCTTTGGCCACCAAACTGTGCTTTTCCACCTAATGGTTGTTGAGTCACTAAGCTGTAGGAACCAGTTGATCTTGCATGCATCTTATCTTCTATTAAGTGATTGAGTTTAAGCATATACATGTATCCAATAGTTACTGGTCTTTCAAAAGCGTCCCCAGTTCTTCCATCATAAAGAGTTGTTTGACCTGAAGCAGGAAGCCCTGCTAAATCTAGCATAGCTTTTATTTCTTTTTCAGAGGCCCCATCAAATACCGGAGTAGCCATAGGAACACCAGATTTCAAGTTATTGCAAAGTTCTTTAAATTCTTTTTCATTTAGCTTATCAAGGTCTTCTTCTCTTCCGACAGAAGAATAAACTTTGTTCACGAATTCTCTAGCTTCTTTAATGTTTGTGGAATCAATCAATTCTCCGATTTTTTTTCCAAGTTCTTTGGAAGCCCATCCAAGATGTGTCTCCATTAGTTGACCAACATTCATTCTAGATGGAACGCCGAGGGGGTTCAAAACAATATCTACCGGCTCACCTTTCTCGTCATATGGCATATCCTCCACCGGCATAATTACTGAAATTACGCCTTTGTTACCATGACGACCAGCCAATTTGTCTCCTGGCTGAATTCTTCTTTTAACTGCTAAATAAACCTTGATTACTTGTTGAACTCCTGGCGGCAAATCATCTCCAGATATTATTTTCTTCTTTTTGTCGTCGAATTTTTTCTTTAAGTCTTCTTCGTATTTTTTTAATTTATCCTTTGCTTCTTTAATATCATCATTTAACGACTCATCCTTCATCCTCAATTTAAACCATTCAGAAGGAGGAAGATCTGACAAAAAAGAATCTTCAATTTTGCTGCCTTTTTCTAAACCCTTAGCACTTACTATTTGTTTTCCCACAATAGAAGTTTTCAAAGAATTCAATGTAGCCATTGTGACGATTGATAATTCTTGGTCTATGTCTTTTTGGATTTCTGACAAGGAAATAGATTCAATTACTTGAGCTCGAGAATTTTTATCCAAGCCTTCTCTAGTAAAAATTTTAACATCGATAACTGTTCCATCTTGTCCAGATTTCACCCTCAAAGAAGTATCTTTAACGTCAGACGCTTTTTCTCCAAATATTGCTCTCAGAAGTTTTTCTTCTGGAGAAAGTTGGGTTTCTCCTTTTGGAGTTACTTTCCCAACAAGTATGTCGCCTGCGTTTACTTCAGCTCCGATATGAACAATTCCACATTCGTCTAATTTAGATAAAGCAGAATCACCCACATTTGGAATATCTGCGGTTATTTCATCTGGTCCAAGCTTTGTGTCTCTTGACGTACAGGTTTCTTCTACAATATGAATACTAGTTAATTTGTCTTCTTGAACGAGGCGGTCGGAAATTAAAATTGAATCTTCAAAGTTATATCCATGCCATGGCATGAATGCTATTTTTATATTTTGTCCCAAGGCTAATTCACCTAGATCTATTGATGATCCATCAGCCAATATATCGCCTTTAGAAACTCTATCTCCCTCCGAGACGATGGGTTTTTGATTTATGCAAGTATTCTGATTAGATCTGGTGTACTTGATAAGGTTATAAATATCTACAGCAGAACCTGTGCCAGAAATATCTTTCAAATTTTTCCTAACAACAATTCTTCCGGAGTCTACCTTTTCAATAATTCCAGCATTTTTAGCTATCACACAGTCTCCAGAATTTCTAGCCACAGTTCTTTCCATACCAGTTCCTACTAATGGAGTTTCGGTAGATAGTGTTGGTACCGCTTGCCTCATCATATTTGAGCCCATCAACGCCCTATTTGCGTCGTCATGCTCGAGAAATGGTATCAATGCTGCTGCAATGGAAACGACTTGTTGAGGTGAAACATCCATTAAATCGACTCTATCAGGAGTAACTAATTCAAATTCATTTCTGTATCTAACAGGAACAAGTTCTTCTACAAATTTATTATTCTTATCAAGGACAGCACTAGCCTGGGCAATGACAAATTCGCCCTCTTCGATCGCAGATATGTACTTGATGTTCTCTGATACCTTTCCGTTGATTATCTCTCTATAAGGCGTCTCAATAAATCCGAAGTCATTAACTCTCGCATACACTGACAAAGAATTTATAAGACCAATATTTGGACCTTCAGGAGTTTCAATGGGACAAACTCTTCCATAGTGAGTGGGGTGAACATCTCTGACCTCAAAACCTGCTCTTTCTCTAGTTAAGCCACCAGGACCTAGTGCAGAAACTCTTCTTTTGTGAGTAACTTCTGACAGAGGATTGTTTTGGTCCATAAATTGGGATAATTGACTTGATCCAAAAAATTCATTGATAGCAGCAGTTACTGGTTTTGCATTGATTAATTCAGCAGGACCAAATCCCTCCGCTTCTGCAACATTCAAACGTTCTCTAACTGCCCTTTCAACCCTCAAGAGACCTACTCGCACCTGATTGGAGACCATTTCACCAACAGATCTAATTCTTCTGTTTCCAAGATGATCGATGTCATCACAGTTTTGCTTTCCGTTTCTAATATCAACAAGAGTTTTCAAAACATCGATGATGTCATCTTTAGTAAGAACTCCTTCTCCGATAAGGTCTTCCTTACCTAATCTCTTGTTGAACTTCATCCTGCCCACATCGGACAAATCATATTTGTCTGCATTAAAAAATAAATTTTCAAATAGAAGAGTGGCAGCTTCTTTCGTAGGCGGCTCTCCAGGACGCATCATCCTGTATATTTCTGCTAAGGCTTCAAGATTTGTAGCAGTTGTATCAGATCTCAAAGTCTCTGAAATGTAAGGACCAGATTCAAGCTCGTTAATGTATAGAGTATTTATTTGCTTGATTTTTAATTCTTCCAATTTTTCAAGCATGTCGGTATCAATTAGGGCATTGCAGGAAAAAATAATTTCTCCAGTTGTTTCGTCAATAATATCTTCAGCAAGCGAAAGGCCTACTAAAGCCTCTTTAGGGAGATCTAAAGATTTAATTTTATTAGACTCTATTAGTCTAATATGCCTGGCAGTTATTCTCTTACCTAATTCAATGATTACACTTTTATCTTTAGCCAGAATATCTACTGGTGCTAATCTTCCCACTAGTTTTTGTGAATTCAAAGAAAGACTATATAGCCCATTTTTATTCAAAGTATAAGATTCTTTTTCATAAAAGATATCTAGAATCTCCTTAGGTGTCATACCTAAACTCTTAAGTAAAATTGAAGCGTAAAGCTTTCTTCTTCTATCTATTCTTATGTAGATCAAATCCTTATGATCAAACTCAAAGTCTAACCAAGAACCTCTGTAAGGAATAACTCTAGATGAATACAAAAGTTTCCCTGATGAATGGGTTTTTCCTTTATCGTGGTCAAAAATTAATCCCGGCGATCTGTGAAGTTGAGAAACAACTACTCTTTCAGTACCGTTGATTACGAAAGTTCCATGTTCAGTCATTAAGGGCATAGTGCCCATATATACTTTTTCATCTCTTGCACTTTTAAGGTTCTCTTCTCCAGTAGTTTTATCAATGAAAGTAATTCGGCACCAGATATGCAAGGGAGCTTCATAAGTTCTGCCCCTGGGAAGACATTCAAATACGTCAAATTCGGGTTCACTTAATTCATATTTTAAATAATCTATTTTGGCATTACCCGAGACACTTACGATTGGAAATATTGATTTAAAAACCTGCTCTAGGCCCTGGTCTTTCCTTTTTTCTGAATCAATATCACTTTGCAAGAAGTGTTTATAAGAATCTGTTTGAATCTCTAGGATGTCAGGGAGCGACATTACGCTAGAGATTTTTTCAAAGCTTTTTCTTATTCTTTTCTTTTCAGCAAATGAATAGTTTTCAGTCATAAATAATAATTTTTATTATTTTAATTCAACAGTTGCGCCAGCTTCTTCTAATTGAGATTTAGCTGTTTCTGCATCTTCTTTACTAGCTCCCTCTTTAACAGATGCTGGGGCACCATCGACAATAGCCTTGGCTTCTTTTAAACCTAGTCCAGTAATCGTTCTCACCGCCTTAATAACATCTATTTTTTTATCTCCTACATCAGATAAAAAGATTTCAAATTCACTCTGCTCCTCAGCAGCTTCAGCTCCCGCTTCGCTAGCAGCTGGAGCAGCAGCGGCAGCGACAGGGGCTGCAGCGGATACTCCGAATTTTTCTTCCATAAGTTTAACTAGATCGACAATATCCATGACGCTCATTTCCGAAATTGCGTCTAAGATTTCTTCCTTTGTTAAAGCCATTTTTAACTCCTAATATAATAAACCAAACTCAATTTTTAGAATCACTGTAAGCACTTAAAGTTCTTACCATAGAAGATGGAATTTCCTTGGAGATCAACGCTAGATTAGTTATTGGGGCTAATATTAATCCCAGTAACATTGAAATTGCTTCTTCTTTATTAGGTAGTGAAGCAATACTATTAAGTTGATCTGCTGAAAGCAAACCCTCTCCTATTGAAAGGCCTTTAACTTCAAAAGATTCTTCAGATTTTGAAAAATCTTTTATGAGTTTCGCAGCGCTTTGATAATCTTCTTTAGAAAAAGCCAGCAAAGTTGGACCTGATAGAACATCTATCAGAGAATCAAATTTAGAATCCTCTAATGCTTTTTTAGCAAGAGTGTTTTTAATTATTTTAATAAAAACAGACTTGTCTTTTGCATCTTTTCTGAAGGAAGTAAGTTTTGGAACATCTGTTCCTCGATAATCTACCGCAACAACCGATAAAGACTCATCAACAACCTTTCTTAATTCATCAACTTGTACTTTTTTTAAGTCTAAATTAGACATTATTAATTCCTCAAAATGAGTAATATAAAACCTCAATCTCTCGAAGAGTATTGAGAACCATCTGCGCAGGAAAAATTAAGCTTTTTTTTACGAAGCTCCTGCGGTCTTTGACAATTGCAATGGAACTGCAATGGCACAAAAATTCTTTATCTACAAAATTATATTTCAACATTAAAAATTCAAATTAGTTAGATCTAAATCAAAACCTTTTCCCATGGTAGAAGAAATAGAAACTTTAGAAATGAAAACTCCTTTAGAAGAAGGAGGTTTAGCTTTTTTTAAATCTGTAAGAAAAGCTTCTAAATTGTCTCTGATTTGATCTTCTGAATAACCTATTTGCCCAATACGGGTATGGATTATACCCTGCTTATCAGATTTATACCTAATTTGTCCCGATTTAGCATTCTTAACAGCTGATTTAATGTCTTTTGTAACCGTTTCAGATTTTGGATTAGGCATTAGACCTTTAGGCCCAAGTATTTGGCCAAGTGGACTGACAACTTTCATAGTTGTAGGCGTTGCTATGATGACATCAAAATCTAAATTTCCTTTTTTCATTTCATCGGCCAAATCTTCCATTCCAACTTTGTCAGCACCATTTTCTTTAGCATCCTTAGCTTCATCACCCTCGGCAAAAACTGCCACTTTATAAGTTTTTCCATTTCCATGCGGTAAATTTGTTGCTCCTCTAACGGCTTGATCTGTTTTTTTTGGATCAATACCTAAATTGACTGCTACGTCTAATGCTTCCTTAAAATTTTTTGATGCGCTTTCGTTAATTTCACTAACAGCAAATTCTAATTTTACCTTTTCCATAATTTAATTCTCTACTTCGATTCCCATACTTCTTGCGCTGCCCTCAATAATCTTGACAGCAGCATCTAAATTTGAGGCATTTAAATCTGCCATTTTGGCTTGAGCTATTTCTTCCAATTGTGATCTATTAACTTTTCCGACTTTTTCGGAGTTGGGCGTGCTACTTCCTTTTGAAAGTCCAGCTGCTTTTTTTAATAAAATACTTGCAGGTGTAGTTTTAACTATAAAATCAAAACTTCTATCTTCATAAACAGATATGACAACAGGAACAGGAACATTTTTTTCTAAATCATTTGTTTTTGAATTAAAAGCGTTACAAAAGTCCATCAAATTCACTCCATGTTGACCGAGTGCAGGACCAACAGGCGGGCTAGGGCTAGCAGCTCCAGCAGGAACTTGAAGCTTAATATAGGTCATAATTTTCTTATCTTTGGCCATTAGCTTCTCTCAATTTGAGTAAAATCTAATTCAACTGGCGTCGACCTTCCAAATATCATAACTGCAACTTTAACCTTACTTTTTTCATTATCTACTTCTTCCACAACACCACTAAAATCATTAAAAGGTCCATCTATTACCCTAATCATTTCCCCGGGCTCAAATGAAACTGATTGCGTAGATTCATCAACTCCATTTTCAATCTGATTTAAAATTCGGTTCGCCTCAACATCTGTAATGCTTTTAGGATCATTTTTTGTTCCTCCAATAAAACCTAAAACTCTTGGAGTTTCTTTAACTAAATGCCAAGTATCATCATTCATTTCCATTTCCACTAAAATATATCCAGGAAAGAACTTCTTTTGTACGATTTTTTCTTTACCGCCTTTAATTTCAGTTATTTCCTGAGTAGGAACTTCTATTCTTCCAAAATATTCATCCTGTCCCTCAGAAGCAATTCTGTCCATCAATTGTTCTTTAGCTTTATTTTCATAACCAGAATAAGAATTAATTACATACCAAGCTTTAGACATATTTCAACCCAATAACAATTTGATTAAAAAAGAAAACAAAGAGTCTAATCCCCACAAAATAAGAGAAGCAATTAAAACCGCAACAGTAACTATAAGAGTTGTCTGAGTCGTTTCTGTTCTATTGGGCCATACAACTTTCCTGATTTCTGTAGAAGATTGTACAAGTAAATTGTAAGTTTGATTTCCGAATATTGTAAATCTCAAGACAAATAAAGAAACTAAAAGAATCCCTACAACGCCTAATACTCTATATAAAAGACCAATGTCAGAAAAATATGAATTGCCCCATACGGCAAGGGAAATTAGACATAATCCTATAAGCCAAAGCAGCTTGCTTTGGATATTATAATTACTTTCTACTTGTTGTGACATCAAAAACTACCTTCAAATCGTGGCAGGCCAGGAGGGAATCGAACCCCCAACCTGCGGTTTTGGAGACCGCCGCTCTACCAATTGAGCTACTGGCCTACTCGATAATCTTAGTAACTACTCCAGCACCTACGGTTCTTCCGCCCTCTCTAATGGCAAATTTCATACCGTCTTCCATCGCGATGGGAGAAATAAGCTCAACAGTGACAGAGACGTCATCACCTGGCATGACCATCTCAACGCCGTCAGGTAAAGTAACCGCACCTGTAACATCGGTAGTTCTAACATAAAACTGTGGTCTGTAGCCTTTAAAGAAAGGTGTGTGTCTTCCTCCTTCTTCTTTGCTTAAAACATAAACTTGGGCTTCAAATTTAGTATGAGATTTAATAGAACCAGGAGCGCATAAAACTTGACCTCTCTCTACTTCCTCACGTTTCGTTCCTCTTAATAAAACACCAACATTTTCGCCAGCTCTTCCCTGGTCTAGAAGTTTTCTAAACATTTCTACTCCAGTACAAACTGTAGCTTCGGATTCTTTGATACCGATAATGTCCAAAGGATCGTTAACATTAACCATACCTCTCTCAATTCTTCCTGTTACCACTGTACCTCTTCCTTGAATAGAAAAGATGTCCTCTATAGGCATTAAAAAAGGTTTGTCTGTTTCTCTTTCGGGTTCTGGAATATAAGAGTCGAGAGCTTCCACAAGTTTCGTAACTGCTGAAACACCTATATCTGATGCATCTCCTTCAAGCGCCTTCAATGCGGATCCGACAATAATTGGAGTATCTGCCCCAGGAAAATCATATTCTGTTAATAATTCTCTAATTTCTTCTTCAACCAACATTGTCAATTCTTCGTCATCTACCATGTCAGCTTTATTCAAAAAAACTACAATGTAAGGAACACCAACTTGTCTTGCTAATAAGATGTGTTCTCTAGTTTGTGGCATAGGACCGTCAGCAGCATTGACCACTAATATAGCCCCATCCATTTGGGCAGCTCCAGTAATCATATTTTTTATGTAGTCGGCATGCCCCGGACAATCGACATGTGCATAATGTCTGTTAGGTGTATCGTATTCCACATGAGAGGTGGCAATAGTTATTCCCCTTTCTTTCTCCTCTGGAGCATTATCAATTCCATCAAAAGCTACGGCTTCTCCAGCTCCATAAGCATCTGCACATACTTTTGTAAGAGCAGCGGTAAGTGTAGTTTTACCATGATCTACGTGACCAATAGTTCCAACATTTACATGCGGTTTGGTTCTTTCAAATTTTTCCTTAGCCATTTTTTTTCCTCTCTAAAATTAAACTAAATTTTTAAAACTTTGGAGCTCATAACCGGATTTGAACCGGTGACCTCTTCCTTACCAAGGAAGTGCTCTACCGACTGAGCTATATGAGCAAACCCTGGAAGAAAAAAGAAAGTCTAGACTTATCATCATCAAAAAAAAATAAACAAACCTAGACCCTTATCTCCGTTCGCGTTTATACTCAATTCTAAGGTTAATTGCAACAAAAATATGGTGGAGGGGGCAGGATTCGAACCTGCGAAGCCGAAGCGGCTGATTTACAGTCAGCTGGGTTTGACCGCTCCCCAACCCCTCCATATTGGACGCTTATTCTCTTGTTACAAATGGAAGATGTCAATCAAAACCCTTTAAATAGGAAAATTATTAATTCATATTTGAATTTAGAGGAATTCCAAAAGGTAAAAATACTAATTTTTAAAGAAATAGACTCAACAAATAGATACTTATCGGATTTAGAAAGTGACGCAGATACTCTTTATATTTGTTCAGCTGAAAAGCAAACTAGGGGCAAAGGAAGAGGAAATAAAAAATGGGAAAGTCCAACGGGTCAAAATATTTACTTATCATTATCTTTCCAGTTTGGAAAAAATTCTAACCTGAATGGCTTTAGTTTAATGGTTGGTTTAGCAATTAGAGACACTTTAGAAGAGCTTTATGACATAGATTCAAATATAAAATGGCCAAATGATATCTTTTTTAAAAATAAAAAATTATGTGGAATTTTGATTGAAACTAAATATGAAAATAATTTAGTCAAGATTATTATTGGTATAGGGATAAATGTTTTTATGCAAACTAATAATGATATAAATCAGGATTGGGTTTCCCTTAAATTAATTGATGGAAGAAAAAAGTTTGACAGAAACCTAATTATTGGAAAATTGACGTCAAAAATCATAGATTATTCTAGGGATTATCAAATGTATGGCTTTGCTCACTTTCAAAAAAAATTCAACCAATATAATTATCTAAAAAATAAAACTGTAACCTCAGAGAGTTTCAAAAAAAAAGATTGTAAGGTAATTGAAGTAGACCACGAGGGAAGATTAAAAGTATTGATCGACAAAGAAACCAAACTAATTTCTTCTGGAGAACTCTCTTTCAAAATAAAAGAATAGTTATATAATCATTTCTCTTAGCTGGCGTAGCTCAGTTGGTAGAGCTCCTGATTTGTAATCAGGTGGTCGTTGGTTCGAATCCAATCGCCAGCTCCGTTTGTATTTCTAAATGAGTAAAATCTTTATTGAGATTATCTTTGCCCTTCTGGTGAAAACTTTTCTCTTTTTTTCAAGAATTATTTTTACAGTAATTTGCTTTATGAGAGAGGAAAGGAAATTGTTTAAAAAACAAAGTAATAATCTAAACATCAAAGGTATTCGCCTAAAAAAAAGATTTATTCATATTGATGGTTATCAGCACTTGATAACAGAATGTGGTGATTCTGAAGCCTCGGAGGAAAATACTATCGTAATGATGGGTGGCATTCCTTGCGATCCAAGCGAGAGCCTATACTGGATGACAGCAGAACTTTGCAGATTAGATAAAGATTTACATATTTTAATTTTGCATCTTCCCTATTACGAAGATCATTCAAAAATTGATTTGGATAAGAATCTTTATGCAAAGTTCAATGCATTGAAGCTTCCTTTCGATCGTGAAATAAATTTAAAGGAAATTAACATTGATCCAAAATTTAACCACGAATACCAAGCAGAAATTACCTTAAAAATATTTAAAAAATTAAAATTAAGAAAAGCTCATTTTGTTGGACATGACAGAGGTGTAATAGTTTTTGAAAACTTATTAATTTCAAATCAAGAAATATTTCTTAGCTTGAGCAGAGGGTCTCAGGTTTGGGATTATTATAAGGACGATTGGTCAAAATTAGCTCCCAAGATTTGTGTAGGGCCTCCCCACAGGTACATGGTATATCCTTATCAATTGAGGCTTTTATTTATTCTCATAACATTCATTAAACTTCCTTTTGGAATTACAGAAATAGCTAACCATTTAAAAGGCTCAAAAAAGGGTTCTGAAGAATATGATCGAGTAACTCACCTGATTTACAAAGCAAATAATCCTTCAAGAAAATTTCTTTTAAAAGCTCAACAAACTTTCATGCAAACTGATTCTAAAAAGGAAGTTTTTAATAGAAAGAAATTGAAGCACATAGACGTAAAAATAATGCAATTTCAAGGAGAAGATGAATTTAAATACGGAAAAAATAGAAAATTAATATCTGACCAACCTTATTTTGGAGTTTATAATCTTTTTAAAAATGAAGTCGAAGATTTATTTCCTGGTTGTGTAGGTCAAGATCCAAATAAAAAAGTTTCAAATCTAATTGAAGAAAAAGGGGATTATAGAAAGCTTAAGTTGTTGCCCAACGCAAAACTTCAATCTTTTGCTCTCATTCCAAAATCTTCACATTTTAATGTCATAGAAAATCCTAAAGGTTGTGCAAATGCAGTGTATGATTTTATTAAAAATATTTAAAACTGATAATGAACAAGATAAATCCAATAAAAACCTGGCACAAAGTAGTTGAAAATGGAGAACTTTCTAAGTTAGATGAAATCCTAGATGAAGATTGCAATTTTTATTCACCAGTAGTTTTTTCACCGCAAAATGGAAGAGAAACAACAAAGAAATATTTAAGTGCTGCAGCTATCGTTTTTGCTGACGAAAGCTTTAAATACACAAAAGAGCTAATCTCCAACGAGTTAGCTTGTTTAGAGTTTGAACTAGTTCTCAACGAAATAAATATTAATGGTATAGATATTATTTCTTGGAACGAGGAAGGAAAAATAACAGAGTTTAAAGTCATGATTAGACCACTAAAAGCGGTAGAAATAATTCATAAATACATGGGTGAGGAATTAAAATAGATTTCTCTTAAAATTTTTCTTCATCAACGATTTCTGCATCAATTATCTGCTCCTCATTTTTCTTTTTTTTAGTTTTCTTCGCTGGAGAAAAAAACATTCCTAATAATAGAAAAAAATAAGGCCAAAAAAATAAAAGAACTGCAAAAAGTATATTCCAACCCCATACCAAAGTTGCTCCGAGTATTCCTAATATGGGTCCTACTAATGGGGTAAATGTCAAAAAAATTGAAACTATGAAAGTGACCCCTTCGAGAAAAGTGTTATTGATATTAAAAATGAATAGTAAAGAATCTGTGACAGCGGTAATTTGAAAAATTGAAATTATAAAATAAAAACCTAATGTTAAAAGAATCCAATTAAAGGAAATTTTCAAAAATCCTCCAATTTAATTTCAGAAACGAGCACACCACTTTCATCAGCATATATCCAAGAATCTTCTTTTACTAAAATACCTCCTATTTCAATTGGCTGTCCTAGTGCGCCTCTATTTTCTTTGTTGCTTCTCACCGGACAAGAACCAGTGGCAAAAATACCTAGCGAGAGTGCTTTTAAAATTTCTACATCGCGAACACAACCATTGATTATCACTCCCTCCCAAGAATTCTCAATCGCCTGCTTTGCAAGCATATCGCCCAGAAGAGCTACTTTAGAACTTCCATTGCCGTCAACTAAAAGAACTTGGCCAGAACCATCTTGACTCAATATTTCCTTTACCTTGCTATTATCTTCTGGACATTGCGCGGTTTTAACTTGTCCACAAAAATATTCTTTTTTTCCAAAGCTACGAAATTGAATATTGATGGCAAGTGAATGAGAGTATTTATCACTAATATCTGGCGTACTAAATCTTTTAGTCATTTTACGAATTATAATGCATAAGATGGCCAAGAAAAAAAATGTAAAAAAAAATTCATTTATAAGCTATGAATTCAATAATCCTTTTGAGTTCTCAACTGAGCTAGCCTTAGAGAGATCTGATATTTCAGAGACTTGGCCCAAATCAACAATTAGAGAAATTAATAAAATCAAAAAAGAGGGGCCGTTGGATTCTTCTGTTTCCAGAGTTGATTTAACAGATAAATTTTTCGTAACAATAGACGGTAAAAGTGCAAAAGATTTTGACGATGCCCTCTATGCAGAGGAAACCTCTTCTGGTTTTAAGCTATTCGTCTCAATTTCCGATGTGTCTGAATATGTAAGAAAGAATTCAGCTTTAGATATTGAAGCTTTGAATAGAGGCACTTCGATATACTTTAGAAATAAAGTGATCCCTATGTTGCCTGAATTGTTATCAAACGGCAGGTGTTCTCTTAATCCGAATGAGAAAAAATATACGATATCTTGTGTTATTGACCTCACCAAAGATGCAGAAATAAAGGATTACTATTTTTGTGAATCAGTTATAGCGTCCAAAGCCCGTCTCACCTACGAAAATCTAGGACCTCTTTTTTCAAAACCAAAAAATAAGTTGGATAAAAAAATTAATATCAATTTAAATAATTTAGAAAAAATATATCGAGCTTTAAAGCAAAGGAGACAACAAAGAAATAGTATTGAATTTAACCTTTCTGAAACTAAACCGATCTCAAATAAATCCAATCGAATTTTAAAGTTCTCTAAATTAAAAAGGAATGAATATCATGGTGTTGTAGAAGAATGCATGATTCTCGCAAATATTTGTGCCGCTAATTTTTTACTTAAAAGAAAAATTCCTACAATTTTTAGATTTCATGAAAAACCTGATCTTTCTAAGATCTCAAACTTGAAAGAATTTCTTACAAGTAGAGGTTTTAAGAAAAATATGAAAACTAGTAACTCTAGAAATGCAATTCTTAGTTGGCTGAAAGAATCAAAAAAAACAAGATTTGAAGAAATAATCAATATTCAAATTTTGAGAAGCATGAAACTCGCGAAGTATGACTCTGCTAATAGCGATCATTTTGCATTAGCTCTTGACAGATATTGTCATTTCACCTCTCCAATAAGAAGATATGCTGATTTAGTTGTGCATCGAGGCATCAAGGGTTATCTTCGAGAACAAAATAAAAATAATGGCTCAAGATTTTTTTATAATAAAAATGAAGTAGCTGAAATTTCTGAACTTATTTCTGATAAGGAAAGAAAAGCAGAAAAAATAACAAAGGAAGCAGAAAAGTTTCTCAAGTGCAAGTGTGCCGAAAACTATATCGGAGAGAAGTTTGAGGGCACTATTGTTTCAGTTTTTGATTTTGGATTCTTTGTAAAGATTCATAAACTCAATATTGATGGATTTTGCCACATAAATTCTTTTAAAGGCACCAAAAGAATTAGATTCAAATTAGATGAGACAATTCAAGCACTGATAGGAAAGAAGGAAAATTATTTTGTTGGGGATTCGATAAAAGTAGAAATAACTTCGGTGGATATTTTTAGAAAACGCATAGATTTAAAAAAATGCTGAAAGAAAGAATTGTTACCACAACCGATATAAATTTCATCAAGACTTTAATTGAATTAAATCATGAAAAAATCGTTGAAATTATTTATAAAGAAGGGATTAAAAGAATAACCTCTATTATTGAATTAGCCAAAGCAAAGGGTGTTCATGTGTCTAAATCGGATACGAAAGATCTAAAAATATCAATGACCTTTTATCCTCAAGAGATTAAAAATATAAATTTTCTTGAAGATTTAATCTTCAATAAAAAAAATTTATTTTTTCTAATTCTAGATAGAATTCAGGACCCACAAAATTTAGGTTCTATTTTTAGAACTTCTCTTGGAATGAATGTAGATGCAATTATTGTTCCCAATAAAAATTCATGTCGTCTCACTAACTCTGTCAGAGAGGTCTCAAAGGGTGCTACTGAAGTAATTCCTTTGATCATGGTATCTAGCCTTACAAAAGTTGCTAAATTTCTTATTCAGAATGATGTAAATGTGTTTACTTGCTCAAGCGAAAGTAAGAAGAATTTCTATGAAGCTAATTTCAAACAAAATCTAGCGCTAGTATTTGGTTCTGAGAATGATGGAGTGTCAAAGGCTTTGGAGGAATTGGCTTCAGAAAAAATTAAAATTCCTATGGATGCAAGATTAGAAAGTCTTAACGTTTCTAATGCTTCTTCTGTTATTCTATTTGAAGTTTTTCGTCAGAGAGAATTGTAAATGCTAGTTCAAAGAACATTGACTAATTCAATAAATGCCGTCGGCGTTGGACTGCATTCTGGAAGAAGAATTTCCATCAAACTCCTGCCAGCAGAAGAGGATACTGGAATCATTTTTAGAAGAGTTGATTTATCTCCGCCCGTAGAGATTAAAGCAATAGTTAATAATGTAGGGGCCACAACCCTTGCCACTACTCTAATGGAAGGAGAAGTTGAAATATCAACAATTGAGCATATGTTATCTGCATTTGCGGGCTTGGGAATAGATAATGCAATTATTGAAATAGACGATGTAGAGGTGCCAATAATGGATGGAAGTTCTAGTTCTTTTGTGTTTCTTATACAGTCTGCTGGAATTAAAGAACAAACTAAGCCAAAAAAATTTATAAAAATTAAAAAAGAAATCTCTGTTGAAACAGATAATGGCGCCTTTGTTAAATTGTCTCCATATGACGGATTCAAGGTTACATATTCTTTAGTTTATGACGACGATAAGCACAAACAATATTCTAGTAAAAAAAGTATCGATTTTAATTCGACAACTTATTTAAAGGAAATTTCAAGAGCAAGAACATTTGGTTTTATGGAAGAGCTCAATGTACTTAAAGAAAAAAATCTTGCCTTGGGAGCGAGCGAAAAAAATGCCATAGCTATTGGAGAAGAAGGAATTCTTAACGAAGAAGGGCTTAGATCTAAAGATGAATTTGTTCAACACAAGATATTAGATGTTGTAGGAGATTTATATCTACTTCAATACAACATAATTGGAGAATTTGAAGGCTATAAATCTGGTCATACGCAAAATAATTTGCTTCTAAAAAAATTACAAGAATCGCCGGAGACTTGGGAATTAATTTCATCTGACGGTGATGCGCCTGAAATAAAATATATCGAACCAATTATAGATCCTAGTTCAGGTTAATTTTAAATAATGTCCTTTTTAAGTAAAATTTTTGGAAACAAAGATACAAAAAGCTTAAAAAAAGCTAATAGTTATTTAACTAAAATAAATTCACTAGAAGAAAAATTTTCAAATTTTTCAAACCAAGAATTAAAACAAAAATCTGAAGATTTAATAAGTCAATACTCGCAAGAAAAAGATCTAGAAGCACTTATACCAGAAGCTTTCGCAGCTGTTAGAGAATCTAGCAAAAGAAATATAGGTTTAAGGCATTTTGACTGTCAGATTTTGGGCGGAATAATTTTACATAATGGAAGTATTGCTGAAATGGCTACAGGGGAAGGAAAAACTCTTGCTGCTACCCTTCCCTGTTACCTGAATGCTCTTTCGAAAAAAAGTGTTTTGGTCATTACTGCTAACGAGTATCTTGCAGAAAGAGACTCTAAATGGATGGGGCCAATTTTTGAGGGTCTTGGTATGTCAGTTGGATTTATTTCCTCCGGCTTGAGTTTAGCCGAAAGAAAGGCTATTTACGAAAAGGATGTAGTTTACGTTACAAATAACGAAATAGGATTTGACTACCTTCGCGACAACATGCTTATCAGAAAAGAGGACAAAACCTTGAGAGAATTAAACTTTGCTGTAATCGATGAAGTTGACTCTATTTTAATAGATGAGGCTAGGACCCCTTTAATAATAAGCGGCTTAGCAGAGGATAACGCTGATCTTTATATCAAATTAAAAAATATTCCAAAATCTCTCAGTGAAGAAATAATAGATGTGGATACAAATGAAACCTCACAGGAAGGTGATTACGTTATCGATTTGCAATCAAACTCTATAGAACTTACTAACCGAGGTCATGAAAAGATTGAAGAAAAACTGAGAGAATTAGGTCTCATTACTTCAAATGAAAATCTGTATTCCAGTAAGAATCTAAAGTTGCTCGACATGGTGAATTGTATTTTAAGAGCAAATTTACTTTTTCATAAAAATACAGATTATATTTTACAAAATAATAAAATTATTTTAATTGATACAAATTCGGGAAGACCCATGCCAGGAAGACGATTGTCAGGTGGGGTTCATCAAGCCTTAGAAATGAAAGAAAATCTTTCAATTCAACAAGAAAGCCAAACACTAGCCTCAATCACCTTTCAAAATTTTTTTAGATTATTTAAGAAAATTTCTGGAATGACTGGAACAGCTAAAACTGAAGCCGCAGAATTTGAGGAAATCTATGGACTCTCCTCAATTTCTATTCCAACAAATAAGCCGATGATTAGACTAGATATGGAAGACAAAATCTACTTGTCGATAGAAGAAAAATTTGATGCAGTTGTTAATGAAATATCCACTTTTCATTCAAAACAAAGACCTATTTTGATAGGTACTATTTCAATTGAAGCATCTGAAATTATTTCACAGAAGTTAAAGGCCATAGGTATTCACCATAACGTGTTAAACGCAAAGCAAAATCAAAGTGAGGCTCAAATTATCTCTGAAGCAGGCAAATTAGGAGCGGTTACCATCGCAACAAATATGGCTGGAAGAGGAACTGACATTGTTTTAGGAGGCGTTGATTCTTCTGATGAAGAAAGGGAAAAAATAATTAAATTAGGAGGATTACATGTCATTGGAACAGAAAGACACGAATCTAGAAGAATAGATAATCAACTAAGAGGAAGAAGTGGTCGGCAAGGCGACCCGGGGTCTTCAAGATTTTTTGTTTCTTTAGAAGATCCTTTGATGAAAATTTTTGCCCCAGAAAGAATTAAAAATCTAATGACTTCGATGGGAGGAATGGAAAAGGGAGAAGCCATTGAACACAGGATGCTTACGAACGCTATTGAAAGAGCACAGAGACGTGTTGAAGGAAGAAACTTCGATATCAGAAAAAGAATTTTAGAGTTCGACGATGTCCTTAATGAACAAAGAAAAATAATATATTCACAGCGTGATGAAATTCTAAACAGTCTAGAGATCAACGATTTAATTGATTCGATGATAGAAGACGTCTTGTCTTTTCAATTTGATCAATTAGTTCCTGAATCTGGTTTGGAGTCTGAATGGAAAAATGAAGAGCTTAATACTCTTTGTAAAAGTGAATACGGTATCGAAATAGATTTTATAAATATTTTTGAAAAAAATAATACTGACCTTACCGAATCTAAAAAAGAGGTTTTAGACATTGTGTCTAAAAAATACTCATCCAAAAGAAACGAAAAAAGAGACGTCTTTAATCAAATTGAAAAACAAATAGTGCTTCAGGTGATAGACCAAACTTGGAAAAATCATATAAATAGTTTAGATAGTCTTAGACAGAACATTGGGTTTAGAAGTTATGCAGGTAAAGATCCTAGGCTAGAATATAAAAGAGAAGCTTTTGAAATGTTCGAAAAGCTTTTAGAAAGCATTAAATCTGAATCGGTTAGATTTTTAACTAAAGTTGAAGTCTCTGAAAATAATTCAGAAGATAATGAAAGAAGTGAAGACTTGATCAATAAAACAAAATCAAAAAAAGCTTCTTTTGATTCATTATTAGAAAATAAATTAGAACCTAACATCAATCACAACAATCTAAGTAGCGAAGGTAATAGAAGACAAAGAAGGATGAGAGCCAAAGCTAATAGAAAAAGAAAATGATATGTTAGACGAAATAGAAATTGGTTGTGCAACCACGAATTCAAAATACAAAAAACGCTTAGATTGTGCTTTGGTCAAAATTCCTGAATCATCAGCTTTGTCGGGAGTTTTTACCACAAATAATTTCAAGTCGGCTCCGGTAAAAAACTGTATAAAAAAATTTAAAAAAAAACTGAAAGGAAATAAATTACTTGCTATCAACGCAGGAAATGCGAATGCAGGAACAGGCCTTGCTGGAGAAAAGGATTTGGAGTTATTACTCAATTCTGTGTCCTCAATGACTGGGGTAGAAGTAAAAAATATTCTACCCTTCTCTACAGGAGTTATTGGAGAAAGACTTCAAATAAAATCATTAACTTCGGCTTTTGAAAAATGTTCAAAAAGTCTCAAAAAAAATAACTTTAATAACTTGGCTACGTCAATAATGACCACTGACAAAAAAGTTAAAATATCAAAAAGAGTTGTAAAAATTGGTAACAAAAAATTCTCGATCTTAGGTGTGGCTAAAGGAGTTGGTATGATTGAACCCAACATGGCTACCACATTAAGCTTTATATTTACTGACCTTAAAATTTCCGAATCCTCTTTGAAAAAAATTCACAAAAGCATCTGCAATGAAACTTTTAATTCTATCTCAATAGATGGTGATCAATCCCCAAGTGATTCGAGTATTTTAGTTGCATCGGGTAAAAATTTAATAAACTCTTCAAAATTACTCCAAACGTTTAAGAAATCCTTAGAAGTTGTTTTTACAGAACTTTCTGAAAAGCTATTGTTGGATGGAGAAGGAGCCACAAAATTAATTGAGATAGAAGTCTCAGGACTGAAATCAAAAACTGCTTGTAAGGAAGTAGCAAAAAAAATAGCAAATTCGCCTTTATTAAAAACTGCTGCCTATGGAGAAGACCCTAATTGGGGTCGAATACTATCTGCAGCAGGAAATACAAAACATAAATTTCTAGCAAAAAACGTATCTTTAAAGATCGGTCAAATAAAAGTTCTTAACAAAGGAGAGATTCACAAAAAATATAGAGAGTCTTTGGGTAAAAAAGAATTCAAAAAACAAAGAATATCTTTAGCTGTTAACTTAGGACCCTCTAAACATTGTGTAAAAGTAAAATCATCTGATTTGACTCATGAGTATGTTTCTATAAATAGTGATTACCGAAGTTAATCTAATAGGTATCACTCCAGAAGTAATACAGGATAAAGATTTTGATAAGATCAAAG
Source organism: SAR86 cluster bacterium (assembly GCA_023703675.1). Classification (NCBI taxonomy): domain Bacteria; kingdom Pseudomonadati; phylum Pseudomonadota; class Gammaproteobacteria; species SAR86 cluster bacterium. The sequence continues at coordinate 960,401 of CP097974.1, forward strand.
ATTCTTTTGAATCAAAACTAGATCTGTTGATTCTAAGATTTAAAAATAAAAGAGAATTCAAAAAACATTATAGGAATTTCATCGCGATAGCCAAGGACATAAGTAAAGAAATAGTTATTAACTCCAGACATTTAGATCAAATATCTAAAAATTTTAATTTGCATCTAAACTCAAAGGATTTAATGAGATTTGATAAAAGACCAATACCAACTAGTTTCATGCTTGGAGCATCTTGCCACAACGATCTAGAAATAAAGAAAGCAAAAAAAATTGGCTGTGATTATTTGCTTATCTCCCCGATAAACAAAGCCCATGGTAAGGAAGGTATAGGTTGGAGTCGTTTTAAATATTTATCTGAATTAAGTGCTTGTCCAAGTTTTGCTTTAGGAGGAATGAAAAAGGAAAATGTAATCGATGCTATTAAAAACGGTGGGCAAGGAGTTGCTGGAATTTCTTTAGTAAAAGATTAATCGAGATTAGCTTTAGAGTCAAAAGTTGTTGAGATAACATTTTTTTCACTTAACCAATTTGATAAATCTAGTGATCTGCATCTTTCTGAACAAAAAGGTTTAAAGTCACTTCGATCACTTTTCGAGATTTCTTTTTTACAGTTTAGACATTTCACCTATATATTTTTTTTAAAAGATTCTTGTGTACTTTTTTAACATTTGTTTCAAGTTGCTCTAAAGAATCGTCATTTTTGATGACTATCGTTGCAATTTTTAATTTTTCTTCTCGAGACATTTGAGCTGAAATTATTTTCTTTACAGAATCTTTTGAAACAGAATCTCTTTTTGAAGTTCTAGATATTTGCGAATCTAATGAAGAGTCAATCAAAATAGTATCATTACAAAATTCATGTTGATCTGTCTCAAATAATAAAGGCGAAACTAAAATAACATACTCTGACGATGATTTTTTTAATTTAGATTGAATAATATTTCTTATTTCTGGATGTAATAGTTTCTCTAACCAAACTTTATCTTCATAGCTGTCAAAAATTATTTCCCTTAACTTTGCCCTGTTCAAACTTTTATCTTCAAGGAGTATTTTGTTTCCGAATTTCTTTTGAATTTCACTTAGAGATTTCGAGCCAGGTAATACCGCTTCCCTGGATGCTAAATCAGCATCAACTACGTCTATTCCTAAATCTTCAAAAATAGATGTAGCAGCTGATTTACCTGAACCTATTCCCCCAGTTAACCCAACAACGAACATTCCAGAATGATAACAATAATTTCATTAATGGTGGAGCTACGCGGGATCGAACCGCGGACCTCCTGAATGCAAATCAGGCGCTCTCCCAGCTGAGCTATAGCCCCAGAGCGAAGAATTATATATTAAAAAAACAAAATTTTTTCTATTTTTATTCCATCCACATGCTTGTAATTAGCCTAAAATAAAGCCCATGCGAGTCGCAATCATTGGTTCTGGGATAAGCGGTTTATCAAGCGCTTTCTTTCTAGCAAAAAAAAACAAAATAGATATTTTTGAAAAAAATAACCGACTCGGCGGCCATACTCATACACATAAAATAAAATTAGATAATGAGGTAAATGTTGATTCAGGTTTTATAGTTTTTAATAAGAAGAACTATCCGAACTTAACCAAACTTTTTAATGAGCTAGGTCTAGAATTTCATATATGTGATATGTCATTGAGTGTGCACACAAAAGATTTTCAGTGGAGTTCAAAAAAATTCTCAAAGGCAAAAAATCTCTTATCCTTAAAAAACTTAAAGTTCATATCTGAAATAATAAAGTTTAACTACCTTGCTAAATCTAATTCATCTTCGGAGCCTATTGAAAAATGGATAAAAGAAAATAATTTTTCAAGAAATTTTTCTGAGTCCTATCTCTATCCAATGATTGCGGCAATATGGTCTGGATCTTCTGAGAGGATGAAAGATTATCCTGCGAGTTCTTTGGCAAATTTTCTGAATAATCACGGTTTATTAAATCTTTTTAGAGGTCCTCAATGGTTTTCTATTAAAGGAGGAAGCAATCAATACATAGAAAAAATTATTGAGAAAGGAAATTTAAATAATATATTTCTTGATTCTAAGGTAGCAATTAAAAGAGTTAAAAATAAAATAATTCTAGAAAACAACGGGGAAAAACGCGAATATGACAAATTAATAATGGCTTGCAATGCTAAAGAAATAATTGGATCTATTCTTGATCTGGGAAAAAATGAAATTTCTATTTTGAAAAACTTTGCTTTTACAGAAAATAAAGTTTGTTTACATACCGACGAGTCACTTATGCCTTTAAATAAAGAGGAATGGTGCTCATGGAATGTGAATAAAGACTCAAACTCAGAATTTGTCACTTATTGGATGAATAATCTTCAGGATCTTAAAACGAGCAAAAATATATTTGTTTCAATTGGAGATTTCAAGATAAGAGACAATAAAGAACACAGGAGTATGATCTATGAGCATCCATTTTATAATTTAGATACTTTCCTGGGACAAAAAAATGTTGACGGCATTCAAGGATTGAATAACACTTTTTATTGCGGGGCTTACCTAGGCTATGGCTTTCATGAAGATGGAATAAATTCCGCCCTTAAAGTCAGTAAATTAATTGAGAAATAAAGTGAAAAAATTTTTTTTTGATGGAGACGTATTTCACAGAAGAGTGAAAGGCAAAAATCATAAATTTTTATATCCTTACAAAAGCTTCTATCTTGAAGGTTTTTATAATTTTGACGAAAAGCGTTCTGTTATTCCAATATCAAATTATTTTAAATTTAATTTTTTTAAAGAAAAAGAATATTTGGAAATTATCAATAGGTTTGAAAAATTCGCAATTTCTAATGGCGTTAAGCTTGCTGATTTAAATGTAAGTGTTTTAAAAACACCCGATAATCCCTTTTTTAAATCTTTCAACCCAGTCTCCTTTTGGATTTTGTTCAAGAAGACAAAAATAATCTTCTTACTTTCTGAAGTGAAAAATACTTTTTTCGAAAAACAACTCTACGAGATACATAATAAAGGAGAAGAAATTGACTCCAATTGTTGGTACGAAGAAACCAAGAAAATGTACGTTTCGCCATTTTCTGAGAAAAAAGGTTTCTACAAATTCAAAATATCTTCGATTCCATTTTCAATAAAGATTAATCAGTATAATTCGTTAAGTAAATTAGAGGTTTTAACAGAATTAAATGGAAAATTTAAAGAAAAAAAATTTTTCAATAAAATTTATTATTACTTTTTCATATCTTTCAACAGCGTTTTTGTGATGATCAGAATTCATTGGCAAGCGCTAAGGTTATGGGTTAAAAAACTCAAAGTTACACCTCATGAGGGCAACGGATATGCTGAATAAAGTACTGAATTATTGGATTTCTAAGAATTTAAAAGAAATAGAACAGGGAACTTTTAAATTGATTCTTCCGAATACAGAAGAAAAAATTCTGTTGCGTGGTAAAACTAATTTAAGTTTAGAGGCGACGCTTGAAATAAAAAGTTGGAAGGCCTTGTGGCTTATATACTCTCGAGGGAGTTTAGGGTTTACCGAAGGTTACCTTGAAAATTATTGGGATACTGACGACCTGATGAAGCTTATGGATCTTATAAGTAAGAATTATAATTCATTTGATCGGGTCAATAGCGGAAGCGGTTTCTGGAAATTATTCACAAAATTTTCTCATTTCAGAAATGAAAACTCCTTATCGGGTAGTAAAAAAAATATTCATGCTCACTATGACTTAGGCAATGATTTTTATAAATCTTGGCTGGATGAAACAATGACCTACTCCTCAGGTTTTTTTGAAGGAAATTCTGATAATCTAAAAGAAGCCCAAAATAAAAAATATAAACTGATTCTAGATACATTAAACCTTCCAAAAAATTCTTCTATTTTGGAAATTGGTTGTGGTTGGGGAGGCTTTTTAGAATACGCTTCAAGTGTTGGTTACAAAATAAAAGGAATTACGATTTCGCAAGAACAATTTAAGTTCGCATCCAATAGAATAAAAGGACTAACCAACAATCCAGAAATTGAATTAATAGATTATAGAAAGTTAAAAGGAAAGTTTGACGCGGTAGTTTCAATAGAAATGTTTGAGGCCGTTGGATCCAAATATTGGAAAACTTATTTTGATGTAGTTAAGCAGCTTCTGAAATCAAACGGTCAAGCGTTAATACAAACAATAACCATGAAAGAAGATTTTTATGAAGGTTATCATGATTGGCCTGACTTCATTCAAACTTATATTTTTCCTGGGGGAGAGCTCTCATCGGATAAAGTTTTCAAGGAGAATGCTGCAAATTCTGAGTTGATTGCTTCGGACATAACAAATTTTGCGGCTTCATATGCGAAGACTCTAGAAATTTGGTACAAAAATTTCCAAAAAGAATGGGATGCTATTGGAGAAATTGGATTTGACGAGAAATTTAAAAGAACATGGGATATGTATCTATCATATTGCAGAGGTGGATTTTTAAATAATCAATTAGAAGTGTCGCAATATAAATTAACTCATAAATGATAACTTTAGGAATTTGGCTTGCTGAAAGAGGAATGCTTCCTGATTTTATTCTAAGAATTGCTGTTAAGTTACTTAGTAAAGCCAGAGTAAGAATGCCTAATGTCTTTTCTGAAAAACTAAAAGTTTTAAATACACTTAAAGAAGGCCCAATAGCAGAAAATACATCTTCGGCAAATGAACAACATTATGAAGTGCCTCCAATTTTCTTTGAAAAAGTCCTAGGTGAGAATTTGAAATATTCTTGCTGCCTTTACGATGAGAACAATAAAGATCTAGATAGTGCAGAAATTTTTATGCTGGATAAATATCTCGACAGAGCTGATATTAAATCTAATCAAGAAATTTTAGATTTAGGTTGTGGCTGGGGAAGTTTTACCCTGCATGCAGCCAAGAAATTTCCTCAATCGAACTTTACCTCGGTAAGTAATTCAAAAGATCAAATTGATTTTATTAATGCAAGAGCAACTGCATTAAATTTAACTAACGTCAAAGCCATTAGACAAAATATTAATGAATTAAATTTAGATAAAAAATTTGACAGAATCGTTTCTATTGAAATGTTTGAGCATATGAGAAATTACAAGAAGTTAATGAAGCAAATTTCTGATCTCCTAGTAGAAGATGGAAAATTATTTGTTCATATTTTTTGTCATAAAAATTCTACTTATTTATATGAAGCGAAGAGTGATAGTGATTGGATGTCAAAATTTTTCTTTACCGGAGGAATAATGCCCTCACAAGATATTTTCAATTATTTTAATGAAGATTTAGTCCTAAAAAATTCCTGGGAAATAAACGGTAAAAACTATTCAAAAACATCTAAAGATTGGTTAAAGAATATGGATAAAAACAAAAATGAAATAAAAAAAATTCTTAACGATCACTATGATGAAAAAAATATATGGTTTTACAGATGGCGTATATTTTTTCTAACTTGTGAAGAGTTTTTTAAGATAAATAAAGGCAAAGAATGGTTTGTGACCCACTACCTTCTGGCAAAAAAAAATACTTAAGCTTGTGGGAGATAATTCCCATGCTTATTTAAAGCTTCTAAAATCCTCTCGACGACTAATTTTTGAGAATATTGTTTTGTTTTTTCATAGTGAGGATGAGGTAATGTAGCTAAATCATTTGCTCTCGCTAAAGCTGTCTCCATTAATTTATCTGCTGGTACTACTTCGTCTAGAAGACCTGCAGTAACAGCTTCAGATGGAGTGTAGGTAGCTGAATGATAAAGTGCTTTATAGTAATGTTTTTTATCCAATCTATCTTTAACGATTTCCAGAATTTGCACTGGGATATCCATGTTATTTCTAACTTCATTGGCTTGCAGCACAAACTTTCCTTCGATACCAACTCTAATATCAGCGCAACATACAGTAAACAATCCTAAAGCAACAGCATGACCAGATACTGCAGCAACTATTGGACGAGGAAAAGAATACAAATCAAGTAGTGTCTTGAAACCTAAATTTGTCATTTTCACTGCAGCTTCAGCGTCGCCAGATGCAAGAGTTTTAAGATCAAAGCCGCCAGAAAATAAACCTTCTCTGCCAGTGATTACGACGGCACCGGAATCTTTAGGTATTTCGCTTAAAAAGCCTTGGACAGTGGTTAGCATGTCGAAAGAAAAGGCGTTGGCCTTTCCATCGTTTAATTGAATAATTGAGATGTCCCCTTCCTTAGATAATTTAGCTATATCAGTCATTCATTTCTCCATAAAAGTGTTAAGCAAAAAAACTTTAACGTAAAATCATTGCCTAAACAATAAGTTAAACATAGAATTTTCTCATGGAAAGCATAGCTTTTGACTCATCGATAATCATAAATTTGGCGGTGCCAACATTTTTTTTGCTAATCTTTATTGAGATTCTCTATGGCTATTTCACTGGCAAAAATAATTACAGATTTAATGACACATTCACCAGTATATCGCTAGGGTTAATAAGTAGATTTATTCCTTTATTAGGCATTGGTCTTCAAGGGGCTGCGTTCGCTTATGTAGCAGTTTATTTTAACTTAGCATTATTCTCAGCTAGTAATCTTTGGGTGTGGATCTTAGCCTTCTTTTTATACGATTTTAGTTATTACTGGATGCACAGACTACATCATGAAGTAAAAATTCTTTGGGCTACGCATGTGGTGCATCATCATGGGGAAGAATTTAATCTTTCGACGGCGCTTAGACAAACCAGTACCGGTTTTCTTTGGAAGTGGATTTTCTACTTGCCAATGTTTCTAATTGGTATACCGCCAGAGGTTTTCGTCACAGTAGCGGGAATAAATTTAGTATATCAATTCTGGGTTCATACCGAACACGTTGGCAAATTAGGTTGGCTAGAGTATGTTTTCATTACCCCGTCGAATCATAGGGTTCACCACGCTCAAAATAAAGACTATATCGATGCAAATTATGGCGGTGTGTTCATTCTGTGGGACAGGATGTTTGGTTCTTATAAACCTGAAAAAGACGAAGTGAAACCGATCTATGGCACAACTAAACCGCTACGAAGTTGGAATCCTCTCAAAGCAAATTTTGAAGTTTTCACCGAGATTATTAGAGATTTCAGCCGCACAAAAAAATGGTCTGATAAATTTAAAGTAATTTTCTCCCCGCCGAAATGGCGCCCCAATGATGTAGAGCAAAATTACCCCATCTTCAGGAATGACTTAGCAAATTTTGAAGTCTACGATCCGAAAAACTCAATCTATTTGAAAATTTATGGCTGGATCCAGCTATCTTTCATTATTTTGACATCGGCATTTATTGCCTCGTCCATTGGCAGTCTTGGTCTACTGGAAAGTTATGCTTACGCTTTAATTCTGATTGCTTCAGTAATTGTGACTTTAAAAGGGTTTGAGAGTTATCAACTAAATTATATTAACGAAACTATCAAAATTTCTCTTTTGATCTCTATTTTATTTTTCTCAGGTTTATTCAATTCAAATCTAATGATCTTTCAAGTATTTGTACTTCACCAGTCAATCAGTCTTTTAAGTTTGTTGGTTTTGTATGCTATGCAGAGTTTTAAGCTTTTTTCATACGAAATCGATTCAGATCCAACAGTCTAGATTTTCATTAAATTTATTTTTAAGGATTAGTTTCAATTAATAAATTTGGTTGTTCTTTACGTTTTTTAAGAAGAAATTCATCATATAGCTTTCCCGTTGCCTTATATGCGCGGAACCTTAGATTATCTTTGTTAATATCTATAATTTGATAGAGCTGAGTATTTTCTCCTAGCTTTTTTGCATATAAACCTTTAGTAATTTCATACATTTTTGGTCCGCTTACCGAAACAACATGGACAGTGCCGATTTCTGGATCATAAGCCTGCTGATAACCTGTTGGAATATTTTCAACTTTTTTTGCATCAATTAGACCAGTACGAGAGTAGGTATGATCGTGCCCGCTTAAAACAAGATCAACTTTAAATTCATCAAGTAATGGTTTCCATAGTTGACGCATTTCTAAATTATCTCGATCTGATGCAGGAGAATATAGTGGATGGTGAAATGTAATTATTGTCCAACGATTATCATTCTCTTCTAGAACTTTTCTAAGCCAATCTACTTGAATCTCCATTTCAATATTTGAATCAAGCGATATAAAACGAACACCTTGGTAATCCAGATAGTACAAAGTCTCTCTTAATCGTTCATCGGGAACATTCTGGATTGGAAAAGAGAATTGTGGTCTCCAATGATTGCTAACCTTTTGAATTCCATCCGGATTTTGAAGACGATCATATAGTGGAGCTTTGCCACCCAAAATTGGTTTATTTATGAGTTCTTCTTTTTTGTACCCTGTAATTAATTCAATGCCCTCATCGGCATCTATTATTTCTCCAGAATCTTTAATCTTTATTGTTCCTGTTCTATTTTGAAAGTCTTCGATATCAACAATTAAGATCTCTGGATTATCATTGTTTAAAGATTCAATTTCGATATTTATAGGTTGACCATCTTTGTTTGTCCATATTCTTTTAGTTTCAGAATCTTTTTGATATTCATGATTGCCAGGGGTTGCTATAACAGGAATTGTTCCATTAACCCAATCAGGACCCTGATGCCATTCACCCCATTGTGAGTCCATATTGTGTTCATCAATTAAATCACCAGCATGTAATGTAAATGCAGCTCTTGGTGCATCACGAAAAGCTTCCCTAAAAACTCTGGACCAATGAGTTCTCACTTCATTTTGTGCGTCACCGAAATAAATAAAACTGAAGGGATCTTCTGAAGAGCTTGCAGTTTTAAAGTGATAATACTCTGTCCAATTTACTCCATCTCCAACTCTATAAGCATATAGAGTATTGGGTTGAAGATTCTTAAAAGTAACACTATGGTAATGAGCCTCATTTATATCACTCTCGAAGTAACTTGTTTCTGCTTTAAACTCATCTGGCTTAAGCGCCCTCCCATTTGCATTTGCTATAGCAAGCTGTGCAAGCCCCACTTCGATAGATGTATCAGTTCTCCATGTTACTGCTTGGGTTGTTGCAGGATCATCATTCCAAGTTAAGACTACTCTATCTGGCAGAGGTGTTGGTGCATGTGCCATTTCGTCAGGATACTTCTCAATAGAAGAATTTGGATGAGATAGAAGAACTATCGAAAAGAAGAATGTTAAAAAATAAAAAAATCTATGCAAAACAGTGAATTTTACTTGAAAAAAATTAATGTAAACGTGTCTAAGAAGAAACTTTTTGTATCAAAATTGAAAAAAATGGTGGGTCTGGCAGAACTCGAATCTGCGACCTCACCCTTATCAGGGGTGCGCTCTAACCAGCTGAGCTACAGACCCAATTGAATGGGATGATCATACTACAAGAAATAATTTAATTTGGTAAGAAATTAATAAGAAATATTTCTTAACTTTTCTGTCATTGGCTTGATGAAGTCTGGACCAATACCGCAACAGCCTCCAAAAATTGAGGCCCCAATTTTCTTCCACTCCATGCAGTATTCAACGAAAGCATCTTTACTCAAGTCTCTTACTTGATTTTTAATTTCATTGTCTAAAGTCCATCCTAAAGGCACAGAAAAAACATTTGGATAAGCTCCTATCTTTTTATCTGTAAGTTTTTGAAGTTCATTCAATCCTTTTGAAATTGAATCCGGATCGGTGCAATTAAATAAATATGCATCAGGATTGTATTGCTCCGCTTCTAAAAAGGCAGCTTCTATCCCCTCGCCGCTTCTTAGCTTATTAGAGTTAAAATCTTCTAGGGACCACGAAAGCCAAACTGGTTTACCAGAGTTAAATCGCTTTAAGGACTCCAGAACATTTTTCGTTTCTTGAATTGAGGAAATTGTTTCGCACAAATAAAAATCCACATACGGATCTAATTCTTTAATTAAAACTTCATACACCTCAAGTGATTGCTTAAGATCATGAACTAAATCGGGTCGATAACTTTCATCTAATGGAGGAATAGAACCGGCTACTTTAATTTTTCCTTCATATTTTAGTGCAGTATTTTTTGCAATTTCTCCAGCTTTCCTAATGAGATTGACCATTTCATCTTCGAGTCCATCTTTGGAAAGATAGCTTGGAATAGTTGAATAAGTATTAGTTGTGATAACTTCAGAACCAGCATCAATGTACTCGTCATAAACTTCAGAAATTAAATTACTTTCTTTTAAAAGAAATTGCGCTGACCAAGTGCCTTTAAATTTCTTCTTGGATCTCTCTAAAAGCTCATGGCCAAGACTGCCGTCAAGAAAAATCATAAAAAAAATTAGTTTTTAGATTTATCTACCAATTTATTCTCTGAAATCCATGGCATCATCCCACGCAACTGCTCTCCGACTTCTTCAATTGGATGTTCTTGAGATTCCTTTCGATACTTTTCCATTACTGGTCCGCCAGCTTGGCTGTTACTCTGTCTTGCATCTGATACAAATTCATCAGCAAAATCACCAGATTGAACTCTTTCTAGAATTTTTTTCATAGCTTCTTTAGCAGTATCGGTAATGACTTTAGGACCGGAGGTATAATCTCCATATTCAGCAGTGTTGGAAATGCTATAACGCATATTTGCTAGCCCACCCTCATAAATTAGATCTACGATAAGTTTTACCTCGTGCACACACTCAAAATAAGCTAACTCTGGAGGGTACCCAGCTTCAGTTAGTGTCTCATATCCCGCTTTAATTAAAGAAGTTAAGCCGCCGCACAAGACAGCTTGTTCACCAAATAAATCGGTTTCAGTTTCGTCTTTAAACGTAGTTTTGATGATCCCCGCTCTACCGCCGCCAATTGCACTTGCGTATGCAATTGAGTTTTCCAAGGCGGTACCCGAAGCATCTTGTTGGATGGCAATTAAACATGGCACGCCCGCGCCACTTTTGTACTGACCTCTTACGGTATGACCTGGACCTTTGGGAGCGATCATAACTACATCTAAATCTGATCTAGGGTTGATTTGTTTGTAATGTATATTGAATCCATGCGCAAAAGCTATAGTTGCGCCTTGCTTCAAATTGGGCTCTATTTCTTCTATATAAGTTTTACCTTGGAATTCATCAGGAATTAAAAACATCACTAAGTCAGCTTTTTGAGCAGCATCAGCATTGCTTAAAACTTCAAACCCCGCTTCTTCTGCTTTGAGAGCTGAAGACGAGCCTTCTCGCAATCCAATGATGACTTCAAAGCCCGAGTCTTTCAAATTGTTAGCATGAGCATGACCTTGTGAGCCATAGCCAATGACTGCGATTACTTTTTTTTGTAAAACTTCAAGATTTGCATCTTTATCGTAATAAACTTCCATTGTTTCTCCTATTTCAATATATAACTTTCGTCTCTTCTTCAGTTTCCAAAGAAACATTCCCCAACGTCATTCCAAGAGCTCCTGTTCTAGTTACCTCTATTAAGTCGTCTTCTAATTCAACTAATAAACTTTCTAGATTGTCAGTGTCTCCAATCAATCTCAAGATTGTTTTCTCGTCTTTATTATCAAGTTCATTAAATTCTAAACTTGAATAATTCTTTTCTATTTTACTAATCACTTCTGATTTATTTAAAACTTTTATTAAAGCCATTTCTAAAGATATGGATTCACTTGCTTTTAAATCTTGAACCATGACAACATCAATTAACTTATAAAGCTGTTTAAGTATTTGTTGAATCACTGCAGAAGATTCTGAGGTAGTCATTGTAAGTCTTGATAGAGTTGGGTCCTGAGTTGGCGCAACAGACAAAGAGTCGATGTTGTAGCCTCTTTGAGAGAATAGACCTATCACTCTAGACAAAGCTCCTGGCTGGTTTTCCATCAATAAAGAAATTTGACTAGCCATCTTAAAAAGTTTTTTTATCTTTACTTAAACGCATTTCAGACATTGACCCTCCGGCCTCAAGCATGGGATATACATGCTCATCAGGATCTACCAAAACATCTAAAAATACTAATTTATCTTTTATCGCAAAACTTTCTTTCATAGCATCATTAAGTTCTGAAAACTTATCTACTTTGATTCCAACATGTCCAAAAGATTCTGCAAGCTTCACAAAATCTGGGAGAGAATCTTCGTATGAGATACTTGAATATCTTCCTCCATATTGCATATCCTGCCATTGCTTTACCATTCCTAAAGCTCTGTTATTCAAATTAATGATCTTGATTGGAAGACCATATTGTCCACAAGTTGATAATTCTTGAATACACATTTGAATGCTGCCTTCCCCTGTCACGCAAGCAACGTCAGCTTCAGGAAATGCAAATTTAACTCCCATAGCTGATGGAAGCCCAAAGCCCATAGTTCCCAGACCGCCTGAGTTGATCCATTTTCTAGGGTCTTTAAATTTATAATATTGGGCTGCAAACATCTGGTGCTGACCAACATCAGAAGTTACATAAGCATCACCTTTGGTAGTTTGGTATAAAGACTGGATAACTTGCTGCGGCAGAATTATATCCTGATCATTTTTGAGATTAAGCATGTCGTGGTTTAAACCATGCGCCTTTCTCCAAGCTTCAACTTTACTCCACCAATCTTTATAAATGGCTTGATCGAAACCACTAGCTTTTACTTGCTCTATTAATTGTTGCATCACCAACTTAGCATCGCCTTCTATTGCTAAATCAACTCCAATAATCTTATCGATTGAAGACGGATCTGAATCGATATGGATTTTCTTTGCTGCCAAGCCAAATTTACTTGGATTGTTTGTTATACGATCGTCAAATCTTGCGCCAACGTTAAAAATTAAGTCAGCTTCAGACATCACCATATTTGCCTCATAAGTACCATGCATGCCTAACATACCGACAAATTGATCATCATTGCCTGGAAATGCTCCAAGTCCCATTAGCGTATTGGTAACAGGACAGCCAATTAATTTTGAAAATTCGGTTAGTTCTTTAGAGGCATCTGCTTGAATAGTCCCACCGCCGGAGTAAATAACTGGTTTTTTTGCAGTTCTAAATAATTCTATCGCAGCAGCAATTTTTTCATCATCTCCCTTTCCTAAAATTGGAAACGATCTCATGACTAAATCTTTAGGATACTTATAATCAAACTTGTAATTTGGATCCGTCATGTTTTTAGGTACGTCAATTACTACTGGCCCAGGTCTACCTGAAGTAGCAATATGAAATGCTTTTTTTATAACAACTGGTATTTCTTCGGCTGATTGCACTAGAAAGCTATGTTTAACAATAGGTCTCGAAATTCCCATCATGTCGGTTTCTTGAAATGCATCGGAGCCAATCAAGTGGCTAGCAACTTGCCCAGATATAACTACAACTGGAATTGAGTCCATATAAGCGGTTGCGATTCCAGTAATTGCGTTAGTAGCGCCAGGACCTGAAGTAACCAAAGCAACTCCTGGTTTTCCTGTTGCCCTGGCATAACCATCTGCAGCATGAACTGCAGCTTGTTCATGTCTTACGAGAATATGTTGAACTTCATTTTGTTGATAAATTGCGTCGTAAATATGTAAAGCGGCACCGCCTGGATAACCAAAAATTAGATCAATATTTTCATCGGCAAGAGCTCTTATCAGGGCTCCTCCTCCATTAATTAAGTTTTTACTCATTGCAATTGTTAGATGTTAGATTTTATTCCTGAGGGAGCGAATTTTGACACCCCTAAAAAACAAGTCAAGTTTTAGGCAAGCTGCGCAAGCTTATCTTTCAGACTTCTCATGTCTTCTGGAAGTTCACTTACGAAATTTACAGTTTTTTTAGTACTAGGATGTTTAAAAGATAACTTTGAAGCATGCAAAGCCTGCCTCGGGAAAAGCTCAATTATTTCTCTCAATTCACTATTAGTTGACTTAGCAAACCTTCTTTTTCTCCCATACAGAGGGTCACCTATAATTGGAAATCCGGTATGACTTAAATGGACTCTTATCTGATGGGTCCTTCCTGTTTCCAGTTTTAACTCCAAGTGTGAGTAATTTCCAAAGTTTTCCTTCAATGAATAATAAGTGATTGCTTCTCGGCCATTTGATTGAATAGCCTGTTTCTGTCTATTGTTAGGATGTCTGCCAATTGCAAGATCTATTTTTCCTGACTTTTTTAGATTCCCCACAACGAATGCATCATAAATCCTTGAAACAGTTCTGTTAGAAATTTGATTGGAAAGATCTAATAGAGCCTTTTCGTTTTTTGCCACTACCATCAAACCAGAAGTGTCTTTATCTAATCTATGAACAATTCCACCTCGAGGTAACTTTTTTAAATCGGGGAATTTATAAAGCAATCCATTCAGTAAAGTCTTTGATTTATTTCCTGCTCCAGGGTGCACTACTAATCCTGGTTTTTTATTCAACACTATGAAATCCTCTTGCTCATCAAGTACAGAAATTTCTATATTTTGAGGTATGTAATCAACTGATTCCTCAGCTTTAAAAATTATCTCAACTCTCTCTCCACCTAAAACTTTAGTACTTATTTTTTTTATAATTTCTTCGTTAACAGTCACTCTTCCATCTTGAAGACAAGTTTTAATCTTTGATCTTGATATTTCATCAAGTATTTCTGTTAAGGCAGAATCAATTCTCTGACCAGACAGATGTTCTGGAATTTCCAAAATTTTATTAGTTTTAGTCATATTTTCTAATGATAGAATAGTCCAAATAATGAATCTTCTTAAGAAAAAAATTTTTAACGTTTTAATTTTATTATTTTTCGTAGTCTCTTGTGCCTCTGATGATGGCGAAAAAGTAACTATAGAAATGATAGAAAAGGATTTATACGATCAAGCACAAAGCAGGCTTAAAGCGGGAAACTATGCTGCAGCAATTTTGAGTCTCGAAACGCTTGAAAAACAGTTTCCATTTGGAAAGTATGCAGAGCAAGCTCAATCCGAACTAATTTTCGCCTACTACAAAAGTTCTTTATTTGAAGCAGCTATTTCTGCCGCGGATAGATTTATAAGTCTGCATCCTCGACATCCTAATACTCCATATGCTTTTTATTTAAAAGGCTTAGCGAAATTTACTGATGATCAAACTTTTTTTGGAGATCTTCCTTTTTTAGGAGATATGACTTTCAAAAGAGATTTAAGTAAAGCAAAGGAATCTTTTGATGATCTAAGTGAATTTCTTACTAGATACCCCGAAAGTGAGTACGCCGGAAATGCAAGGCAAAGAATGATTTTCCTTAGAAATTTAATTGCAAAACAAGAAATTTATATCGCAGAATATTATATTGAAAGAAAAGCTTATGTGGCAGCAATCAATAGAGCTAATTATATCATCCAACACATGTCCAAAACCCCAGAAGTACTCAAAGCCTTGGAGATTTCAATAATTGCTTACAATGAACTCGGGAAAGAAGACCTTGCGCAAGAAGCAGAAGAAGTATTGAAAGCATACAAGGAGAAAATTTAACTGAAATGTTAAACCTAATCTTTCTTTTACTCTTCGTAACTTTTCTTTATGGGTTTGCAGAATTTCTTAAGACTACACAAAATACATCCGAAGTTACTAAGGTAGTTAAATGTTCGAAGTGTTCAAAATATATTCCTAAAGAAAATTCTTTTCAAGACGGTGAAAATATTTTTTGTAAAAACAAAAATTGCTATTAATTTTTAATCTTTGACAATTATTTTAATTTTTTCAGATAAGATCGGCGGATTATGCGGAACATGCATCCAGTCACCTAACAGTAACTGAAAACTATATTCGCCAGGTTTTAATTCCAAAAATGTTTCTGTTTGTCCTTTCCCAAAATGAATGTGATTTTCGTCTGCAGGTATACTTGATTTTAAGTCGGGCAGTTCAGTTAAGTTAACTAGTAAATGATGGTGTCCAGTTTCCGGAAAATTTATTCCTGCGGGAGCAATGCCGTAACCTTTTAAACCAAATTTAACATTCACGGGACTGTTTACCACTTCTCCATTTTTGGGACTTATAAAGTAAACCTCAGGACTAGAAAAAGCTAAAGTTGAAAACCCCAATAAAAATAAAATTAAATTTAATTTATTCATAATCTCCGTCTTGATATATAAGAGGATCTTTATCCCCTGAATGATTAAGCTCATACACTTTCCCAATTACTAAGGAGTGACTAGAAAAAGGAATTAGCTCCTCTATCGAACAGAAAATATTCGATTGTGCGCTTTCCAAATAAACTGGATCATGGGACTGCCATTCTCCCAAAGAAAATCTTTTTTCTCCATCATCTTGACCACTACACAAATTCGCTAAGTCCTTTTGATCGCTTCTGAGTAAGTTCAAACAAAACTTTCTACCATTCTCCAAAATTTGGTGAATTGAAGCATTCTTATTTATGCAAACAATAATCATTGGCGGGTCTAGCGAAAGCGAGGTAACTGAAGAAACTGTAACTGCCCTTCTTATATCATTCTTCTCAGCGGACATAATGAACACTGTCTGTTTCGTAGTTCTTAAAATTGATAAAAATTCTTCTTGCATAAGATATTGGATAAAAAGTGCCTTCAGTTAATATAATAATTCATTTATGACTGAGATGGAAAAAGGAAAGATTAGGATAACTGGAGGAAAGTGGAAAGGAAAAAAAATTTCCTTTGAGATTAATTCAAAATTAAGACCAACTCCTGATAGAGCAAAAGAAATGGTTTTCAATTGGTTAGGAAACGATTTGAGAGACTATAACTGCCTAGATATTTTTGCGGGGACGGGAGCAATGGGTCTTGAATCTTTATCGAGAGGAGCAAAGAAAGTAGATTTTATAGAAAAGGATGTTCGTGCTTCTCAAATACTTAAAAAAAATTTAATCGATATGACAGATCACATTGCTTTTAATGTATTCAATGAAAGTTATGAAAGTTGGTTTAAAAAAAATGATTCTAAATTTTCATACGACTTAATATTCATAGATCCCCCTTTTGAAAAAAATTTTGTTGAAAAGGTATTTAATTTAATTGAGGAGAAAAAAATTTACAGATTAAATACAGTTTTTTATCTAGAAGCTGAAAAAAAAATAAATTTGGATTTTCTTTTCGCAGATTACGAAATATTTAAAGAGAAAATTATGGGTAGAAAATCTTATAGATTACTTAGAAAAAAAGTTACTTAGATTTTTTCATCGAATCGAAAAATTCGTTATTTGTTTTGTGTTTTCTTAATTTATCAATTAGCCATTCTGTAGCTGTAATGTCTTCCATCTCATGAAGAAGTTTTCTTAAAATATTAGTCCTTGCTAAATCCATTTCGTCTGTGATTAGCTCTTCTCTTCTAGTGCCAGACCTTCTGATATTTATTGCTGGAAAAATTCTTTTTTCAGCAATAGCCCTATCTAAGTGAATTTCTTGATTACCTGTGCCTTTAAACTCTTCGTAAATAACTTCATCCATTCTTGATCCTGTATCAACTAGAGCAGTTGCAATGATTGTCAAGCTTCCGCCGTTTTCAATGTTTCTTGCAGCTCCAAAAAACCTTTTTGGTTTTTCTAAAGCATTGGCGTCTACTCCACCAGTAAGTATCTTCCCCGAAGATGCTTGAGTAGAGTTATATGCCCTTCCTAGTCTAGTAATAGAGTCTAGTAAAATTATTACATCATTTCCTGATTCAACTAATCTTTTAGCTTTAGCTATCGCCATTTCTGCTACCTGAACATGACGCGAGGGTGGTTCATCAAAAGTACTCGCGATCACTTCGCCCTTTACTGATCGAGTCATATCAGTAACTTCTTCAGGTCTTTCATCAATAAGCAAGACCATAAGAATGCTGTCTGGACTATTTTTTTCTATTGAATGAGCAATACTTTGAAGGAGAAGAGTTTTTCCAGCTTTTGGTGGCGAAACTATTAATCCTCTTTGCCCTTTTCCAGTAGGAGAAATTAGATCAATTATGCGAGCAGAAAGGTCTTCGGTAGTTCCATTTCCTGATTCCATTACTAAACGATCTTCTGGGAAAAGAGGAGTAAGGTTCTCAAAAGCCAACTTAGTCTTAGTCTTGTCAGAATTTTCGAAATTTATTTGATCGATTTTTAGTAAGGCAAAGTATCGTTCACCATCTTTTGGTGGGCGAATTTTTCCTGAAATAGAATCTCCAGTTTTTAACCCAAATCTTCTAATTTGACTTGGCGAAACATAGATGTCATCTGGTCCAGCTAAGTATGAAGAAGTTGGTGATCGAAGAAAACCAAAACCATCATTTAGAATTTCTAGAACGCCTTCCCCTTCAATATCTTCGCCCCCTTTTGAATGAGATTTAAGAATATTAAAAATTACGTCTTGTTTTTTTGACCTGGCTATATTTTCAATACCCATGCTCTCGGCTATACCGATCAATTCTTCGACAGGTTTGGCTTTAAGTTCGCCTAAATGCATATGTTTTTAAAAATAAATTGAAAAAAATTGCTGGAATTACTTTTGCAACCGAAAGTTACAGATAAAATCTATCACTTATAATTATAAAGGTCTAGTAAATATTTAAATATGTTGCTCTAAAAATTCTTTTAATTGACTTTTAGTCAAAGCACCAATTCTTTGATCTATCGGATCTCCATTTTTAAACAAGATCAAAGTTGGAATGCTCATAACTTTCTGCTTTATTGCAGAATCTTTATTATTATCAACATCTAATTTTGCGATTGTCAGTTTATCCTTCAATTCTTCTGATAGTTCTTCTAAAACAGGCGCAACCATTTTGCATGGCCCACACCATTCCGCCCAATAATCTACTAAAACTGGCTTATCAGCTGATTTTAAATGAGTCTCAAAATTCTCATCAGTTAATTCAATAATTTCACTCATATAATTATTATGGGCTAAATTTAAATTATTTAAAGTACTTAATCGGTAATTGCTCCTAAAGACGCTGAACTTACAACTTTCGCGTATTTAGACAAAACCCCTTTCTTATTATAGGGCTTGGGATTACGCCAAGATTTCCTTCTTTTTTGAATTTCTTCTTGAGAAAGATTGGCGTCGATTTTTCCTTCAATTGCGTCTATGGTTATCTGATCTCCGTCTTCTAAAAGTCCAATTAATCCTCCTTCGGCTGCTTCAGGTGTTATGTGCCCCACAACAAAGCCGTGAGATCCACCAGAAAATCTTCCATCTGTTATAAAAGCAACTTTATCACCCATTCCTTTGCCCATAATTGCCGACGTCGGCTTAAGCATCTCCCGCATGCCCGGACCCCCAACAGGACCTTCATATCTAACAACTATTACATCGCCAGGATTTATTTTTGAATTGTATATTGCTTCTAGGGTTTCTTCTTCTGAATTAAACACCCTCGCAGTTCCAGTAAAGCTTGTTCCTTCTTTACCAGTAATTTTTGCTACTGCGCCATCTTCAGCCAAGTTGCCTTTTAAAATTCTTAAATGACTATCTTTTTTGATTGGAGAAGAAATAGACGAAATAATTTTTTGGGATTTCGGATAAGGTTTTACATTATCCAAATTTTCTTCTAAGGTTTTACCTGTAACAGTCATACATTCTCCATTAAGAAGTCCTTCTTCTAAAAGCATTTTCATTAAAGGCTGAACTCCCCCGATTTCGTTTAATTCGGACATTAAATAATGTCCCGAAGGCCTTAAATCAGCTAGAACGGGACTATCTTTTCCAAGTTTTTCAAAGTCATCTATAGCTAGAGGAACATTAACAGTATGTGCCATTGCTAATAAGTGCAGCACTGCATTAGTCGAACCACCCAGTGCAATTATGACTCTTATTGAATTTTCAAAAGCAGCTTTTGTCATTATGTCTGAAGGTTTAATATCCTTCTCCAATAAATAATTCATTGCAGTTCCGATTTTTTTACAATCAATTTTTTTTGCTTCGGAAACCGCATCTTGTGAACTACTTCCAGGCAAGCTCATGCCTAACGCCTCAATTGCAGACGCCATAGTATTAGCAGTGTACATTCCGCCGCAAGATCCAGGACCGGGAAGAGCTGTTTTCTCAATAGCAATTAACTCGTCCTCTGAGATCTTCTTACTCGTATAGCTTCCAACTCCTTCCATTACAGTTATCAAATCTGTGTGATTAGCACCTGGTCTAATGGAGCCGCCATAAACAAAAATTGAAGGTCTGTTTAGTCTCCCGAGACCCATCAAACAACCTGGCATATTTTTATCACAACCACCAATTGCAACAACTCCATCAAAAGATTGACAGCCGACGACAGTTTCAATCGAATCGGCGATGACTTCTCTTGAAACTAAAGAGTACCTCATTCCAAGAGTCCCCATGGAAATTCCGTCGGAAATAGTTATTGTATTGAAAAGAACTGATTTGAGATCCTCTTTGTCAATTGAGTTGCAAACCAAAGTTGCCAAGTCGTTAATGTGCATATTGCAAGGAGTTACCATAGACCAAGTAGAAGCCACTCCTACTTGAGGACGATTAAAATCTTCATCTGAAAATCCTGCAGCTCTCAACATTGATCTTGATGGAGCTTGTTCAGGCCCATCCACAAGCGGAGAAGAAAATTTTCTTTTTTTACTCATCTTTTTTTTTAGTTTTATAATTTTATTTTATCTTCTTAATGAAGTTTGTTTAATTAAAATTTAAATTAATGAATTTATTAAAACACTTAATAATTTTCACTATGACTTTTTCTCTAGCATTAAGTTCGGATGACTTTTTTGGCAACAGCTATCCGTCTTCAAAGCAGGCAATAGATTTCAGTGTTTCAAAAAAAGGGAATAATTATTTTATAAACTTTATTCTACTTGAAGACGTCTATGTCTATAAGAATAAACTTAAAATTTTAAAAGATGGTAAGGAGATCACGTTTAAAATTATTGGGGAAATAATAATCCAAAAGGATAAATTTTTTGGGGAACAAGAAATATTGAACGAAAATTTTGTTATTAGCTTTAAATCTTTTGACTATGTTTCTAATGAACAAATTCAACTAGAATATCAAGGTTGTTATGCTAACAAGATTTGTTTTAATAAGGAAACAAAGAAACTCTCGATCTAATTTCTTCTAATTTCTTTGAATTTAGTATTAAAATTCCTTAAAATCACTGAAAATGTCAAAAATACTTTTATTGAATGGTCCAAATCTTAATCTCTTAGGCTCAAGAGAAGAAGACATTTATGGAAAGAAGTCATTAAAAGAAATTGAAGAGAGCCTTATTCAGCATGCAAATAACCTTAATGAGGAGCTTATCTGTTTTCAGAGCAATGCTGAGCACGAGCTAGTAGAAAGAATTCAAGCTGCTAAAAATGAAAAAATTAAAATTATTCTCTTCAACCCTGGCGCTTTCACTCACACAAGTGTGGCTTTGAGGGACGCCGTTTTAGGGGTCGACATACCAATGATAGAAATTCACATAAGCAATATATTTGGTAGAGAAAAATTCAGAGAAAAGTCATTCTTTTCCGATATAGCTCTAGGGGTAATTTCTGGCTTAGGTGAAGAAAGCTATATGAGCGCATTAAATTTTGCAATTAAAAAAATAGGAGACTTATAGATGGACATAAGAAAAGTTAAAAAATTAATTGAGATGTTGGAAAGCTCAAATTTAAACGAAATAGAAATTAAAGAAGGTGAAGAATCAGTAAAATTAGTTAAATCTGGCTCTATTTCTACACAGACTATGGTTCCACAAATTCCCGTTGAAAAATCTAAGGAAACTAGTTCAGAAAATCAACAAAAAGACGATGATAAAAATGATCTTCCAGCTGATAGTCCAAAAGTAGCTGCTGGAAAAGAGATTAAATCTCCTATGGTGGGTACTTTTTATGGAGCGCCTAATCCTGGAGCAGACACCTTTGTTAAAGTTGGTGATAAGGTAAATGAAGGGGATGTTCTTTGTATCATTGAAGCAATGAAAATGATGAACGAAGTTAAGGCAGACTTTAGTGGAACTATACTGGAAATAGTTCCTGAAGATGCAGAGCCTGTTGAATTCGGTCAAACCCTTTTCATCATAGATTAAAAATGTTTAAAAAAATATTAATTGCCAATAGAGGTGAGATAGCTCTTCGTGTTCTAAAAGCTTGCAAAGAAATGGGAATCGAATCGGTAGCAGTTTACTCTGAACCTGATAAAGAGCTAAAGCATGTAAAAATGGCTGATGAAGCAATTTGTATAGGTCCAGCACAGTCAAGTAAAAGCTATTTAAACATCCCAACATTGATAAGTGCCTGTGAGGTAGCTGGAGTTGATGCAATTCATCCAGGAGTTGGATTTCTGGCTGAAAATGATCATTTTGCTGATCAAGTTGTAGCCAGTGGATACACTTTTATAGGTCCAGATCCTGAATCGATAAGGGTAATGGGAAACAAAATTTCTGCCAAAGAAATGGCTACGTCAGCTGGATTACAATGTGTTCCAGGAAGCGGAAGGGTTTCTGCAACAAATAGAGAAACAATAGAAATTGCAAAAGAAATTGGTTACCCACTTCTCATAAAAGCAGCTGCGGGTGGCGGTGGAAAAGGCATAAAGATCGTAAGAGAGGAAGAAGAACTTTTATCAAGTATGAGAATTACTCAACAAGAGGCCTTAAATAGTTTCGGAAGTGATGAGATTTATTTGGAGAAATTTATTGAAAATCCTCGTCACATAGAGGTTCAAGTGATCGCAGATAATTTTGGAAACGCACTTCACTTTTTTGAAAGAGATTGCTCAATTCAACGAAAAAACCAAAAAATTGTCGAGGAAGCCCCTGCGTGGGATTTAGATGAGAACAAAAAAAATGAATTATTTGATCTTTGCATAAATTGTCTAAAAAAGATGAAATACAAGGGTGTTGGGACATTTGAATTTTTATATAAAGATTCAGAATTCTATTTTATTGAGATGAACACAAGACTTCAGGTAGAGCATACAGTGACTGAAATGATTACTAACGTTGATTTAGTAAAACTGCAGATCGAGACAGCGGCAGGTAATGAATTGAAAATTAAACAAAAGGACATCAAAAAAAATGGACATGCGATTGAGTGTCGAATAAATGCAGAAGACCCTGAAACTTTTATACCTTCTCCAGGTAAGGTAACAGAATATGATCCACCAGGTGGAATTGGAGTTAGGGTAGATTCACACCTTTATGCTGGGTATACGGTCTCTCCTTACTATGATGCTTTAATCGCAAAAATTTGTGCTCACTCATATGATAGAAAATCTGCAATAAAAAGAATGTCTTTTGCATTAGAAGAATTCTTCATAGATGGAATTAAGACCAATAAAGATTTACAAGAAACTATTATGCAAGAACCAAATTTTTTTGAAGGAAAAATTTCTATTAATTATTTGAAGGATATTCTCAGCATCGACTAATGAGTAAAACTCAAATTTACAAACCAAATGAAATTGAAAAAAAAGTTCAAAATTATTGGGAAAAAAATCGTTGCTTTGAAGTAGCTCCTGATCCAAAAAAAGAAAAATTTTATTGCTTAAGTATGTTCCCTTATCCATCAGGAGAATTGCATATGGGGCATGTAAGGAATTATACAATTGGCGACGTGATCTCTAGATTCCAAAGAATGAAAGGGAAAAATGTTCTACAGCCAATGGGCTGGGATGCGTTTGGTCTCCCGGCTGAAAATGCAGCAATTAAAAACAATGTGTCTCCGAAAGATTGGACTGAAAAAAATATTAAAAAGATGAAAACTCAACTTAAGTCTTTAGGATTCAGCTATGACTGGAGAAGAGAGTTCAAAACTTGCGATGAGGATTATTATAAATGGGAGCAATGGTTATTTTGCGAACTGTTCAAGAAAGGTCTTGTTGTAAGAGAAGAAGCAGAAGTTAACTGGGATCCAGTGGATCAAACTGTGTTGGCAAATGAACAGGTTATAGACGGTAAAGGATGGAGATCTGGAGCGAATGTAGAAAGAAAAGTAATTAGTCAATGGTCTTTCAAAATAGAAGATTACGCCAGTGAACTTCTTTCCGATCTTGACTTGCTTGATGGTTGGCCGGAACAAGTAAAAACGATGCAGAAAAATTGGATTGGTAAGTCTGAAGGAATGGAATTTTCTTTCAGTGCTGGCGAATCAGGTTTTATAGAGGTTTTTACAACGAGGCCAGACACTATTATGGGGGTGACATTTATAGCCCTTTCTTTTAATCACCCCATTACTAAAGAATACGCTAAAAATGACGAAGATCTTCAATCTTGGCTTAAAAATAATTCAAAAGGTTCAACATCCGAGATTAGTTCTAAGTTGACTGAAAAAAATGGTTACAAACTAAAATTAGAAGCGATTCACCCAATTTCAAAAGAACAAATAGAAATTTGGGTTAGCAATTACGTTCTTAGTTATGGCTTCGGAGCATTGATGGGGGTGCCAGCTCATGATCAAAGAGACTATGATTTTGCAAAAAAATACAAAATAAAAATTAAACAAGTCATAGAAAATAAAAGCAGCACGGTAGACATTACTAAGGAAGCTGAGGTTAGTAAGGGAACAATAATTAATTCTGGATTTTTAAATGGGCTCAAATCAGAAGAGGCTAAAGAGAAATTATCTAAATTTGGGAAGGAGACAATTAACTATAGATTAAGAAATTGGGGTGTATCAAGGCAAAGAAAATGGGGTGCACCGATACCAATGATGATCTCAAAAAATAATCCACAAAAAGTTATTCCATTTTCTGAATTAAATGAGTCTCTCAAAGGTGAAGAGGAGCCTAAAATTAATGGTGAAATTTTTATAAAAGACAAAGATACCTTTGATACCTTTGTCGAATCTTCTTGGTATTTTGCAAGGTTTGCATCCTATAAATCTAAAGACAAAATATTCGATGACGAAGTGGATTATTGGCTTCCTGTTGATCAATACATAGGAGGGATTGAACACGCGATACTACACCTTCTTTATTCAAGATTTTTCTGTAAAGCAATGAGCGATCTTGATCTTCTTAAAATTAGAGAACCATTTAAAAAGCTTCTTTGTCAGGGAATGGTGCTTAAGGATGGGTCGAAAATGTCTAAATCAAAAGGAAATGTAATAAATCCAAAAGAGTTAATTAAAGAATTCGGCTCAGATTCTGTAAGAATGTTTTCTATGTTTGCTGCTCCTCCGAACCAATCATTAGAGTGGTCCAACGAGGGCTTAAAAGGCTCTTTTAAATTTCTAAACAAGCTTTGGAGTTTAGTCCAATTATTCAAACAGCAAGAAATTGTAGAAGGTGATTCAAAAGAAAGTCATGAAGATTTAGTCGTCAAACTAAATCAAACAATAAAAAAAGTTTCAAACGATTTTGAAACTAGAGAATCTTTTAATACTGCTATATCGTCGATTATGGAATTGATAAATTTTATACCTGAAGATTTTTTAAAAAATAAAATAAATAATGAGAAATATTGCTTATTGAAACAAGTAATCAATAGTTGCTTGCTCATGCTTAATCCAATAACTCCTCATATTTGTCACGAATTATGGGATCAAATCAATGAAAATAAAATTGAAGATAATTTATGGCCTTCATTCGATGAAAGTTTTTTAGAAACTTCAGAGTTAGAGTTTGTGATCCAAGTTAATGGAAAATTGAGAGGTTCTATATTAGTAGATGTTAAAAAAGAGAAAGATGAAATCATAAGTGCAGCTAAAAAAAATGAGAATGTAAAAAAATTTCTGTCGAATAAAAAACTTATTAAGGTAATATTTATCGAGAAAAAACTGATAAATTTTGTTGTGAAATGAGATTAAAAATATTCCTTTTATTATTCCTTCTTGTTAGTTGTGGATACTCACCCATATCAGAAAAAAATGAAGAAAGAATGATGATTTTTTTTTCTTACAAAAATAATCCCTTAAATCAAGATCTAATGTCAGAGATCAAGAGAAGAAGCTACATGATGAACATAGAAATTTCTAATTCTTCTGAAGCTGATCTTGAATTAGAGATTATCAATCATAGAATCGGAAAATTTTTAAGTGCTACGGATGAAAATTTTTTTCCTGCGGTTGGATCATTAGATTACCAATTAGACTTTATTTTAAAGAATGGATCCAAGGAAGAATTTATAGAATTTTTTGCAAGTGAAAATTTTGCTTATGATACTGACAGTATTTTATCTAATGAACAAAAAATAGAGGAAATTAAAAAGAATTTTTTCTTCCAAGCTCTAAATGAGTTTTCATTCAGATTAAACAATTTCTCGCAAAATCTTTAATGTCAGAATCAAACATATTTACTATTTTCGGTACTGATCCTTTTTTGATCGAACTGAAACGAGATGAAGTTTTTTCAGAACTAAAGAAAAATAATTTCTTAATAAGAGAAATTTTTTTTAATAACGATAAAACTTTTAAGTTTGAATCTTTATACCAAGAAAATGAAGCGTCATTATTTAGCGAGAAAAAGATTCTTGACCTGAGAATTTATTCTCCAATTACCAAGGAGAATACAGAACAATTTATAGATTTTTGTTTGAAATTAGATCAAGAAAAATCTTTAGTTTTATCGATTTATAACATAGACAGATTAGCTACAAAAAAATGGTTCAAGGAAATATCAAAAATT
Organism: SAR86 cluster bacterium; assembly: GCA_023703675.1. NCBI lineage: Bacteria > Pseudomonadati > Pseudomonadota > Gammaproteobacteria > SAR86 cluster bacterium. The sequence goes on from CP097974.1 coordinate 986,778, forward strand.
TCTAAAGTCCAAGAAGTAAATAAAGTCTATCCAAATCAATTTAGAAATTGGGTAATTGAACAGTATAAAAAAAATTCACTTGATATTAATGAAGAAAATATCGGCTTATTGATTGAAAAAACTCAAGGCAACTTACTTGCGGCAATGCAAGAAATAAAGTTTTTAAAACTTTTGAATGCTTCAAGTAATACTCTGATGGAGGACAGTTCAGACTTTGAAATATTCAATTTATCGGATTCCATATTTTCCAGTGATTTAGAAAATAGTTTAAAAATTTTGCAAAACTTAAAGAGTAAAAAAACTCCAGAACCTATAATAATTTGGTTCCTTTATAGAGAACTAGAGAGGTTAATTCTTATTAAAGAAGATAAAAATACTTTTTTTCCAGGGCCTAAGTCTTATCAAAACAATCTTAAGAAAAAATCAGACAGTTTAAAATTAGATTTTATAAATGAATTGAAAACGGAATTGGCAAAGTTGGATAGGGATTTTAAATTAGGGAGGTCAGACTTTTGGAAAACAAGCGAGCAAGTCTTGATCAAACTTTGCAATCCTCAATTTTTTTCAAAAACTCCTGCTTAACTTGTTGATATACTTTACCAATATTTCCATCGCCTAAGACTTTTCCGTCTACTTTTAAAATTGGTACAACTCCTTTAGTTGTGTTTGTTATCCATAACTCATCTGAGCTCAACAAAAAATCTTCAGTAATAGCCTCTTCTTCATATTTGAAATCTAGTTCGTTTAAAATTTCTAATATTACTTTTCTAGTTACACCTGGGAGAATATTTGTTTCAAGTGGAGGAGTAAAAATGATTTCTTTCTTTACACAAAATATATTGCTCACAGCCCCTTCAGTGATATAACCGTTATCGCTCATGATAAGTTCATCCACGCCCTCTTCATTTGCTTTCATTTTATAAATCACATTAGCCAATAAAGAATTAGATTTTATTGAGCTTTTTTTCCAACGAATATCTTTGCTTAAAATAACTTCAAAAGAATCCGATTCTTGGTTAGGAGGATTAAGCATCTCGAAAGAACAAATAAACAAAGTCGGCTTTGTATTTTTATCTGGAATATGATTTCTTATCTTTTCCCTGCCCCTTGATATTTGTAAATATATAATTTGATTTCGCTCTTCATTTTTTATGCAAACTTCTTTAACTAAACTCTCTATTTCATTACGAGAGTATGGATTTGATATTTTTAAAGATTGCAAATTTAGGAAAAGTCTTTCAAGGTGATCTTCAATTCTAAATAGTTTCTTTTCATAGGCAGCAAATACCTCATAGACAGAATCTCCAAAAAGAAATCCTCTATCTAGCGGCGATATTGAAGCTTGATCTAAATCTGTAAAACCATTATTAAGATAACATATAGACATTAATTGACTTCATCTTGCATGAAGAAACTGTAAATATAAAATCCAATTGCTTCAAAAGCTGATGAAATGAATCCTTTTGAATCAATCCTTTTCACAGCCACTAAATTTACACTTTCTAGTTTTTTTCCATCTACTATGATGTCTAGGCTGTCTAAAACGTCATTTTTTCCTATCGGAGCTTTTACACCCAAGTTTTTTGAAGCAATTAATTCTAATGAATTAAATTCAGGTTTTGTTAGAGTAACGTAAATATCTTCTTCAGGACCCAATTCTAGAGAATCTTCATTTCCAGCCCAAACATCTACTGAAGTAATCGGCTCATATTTAGAAATTATTTTTTTAGTTGTGTAGTATCTAAATCCGTAGTCGAGAAGCCTCCTGCTGTCCCTTAACCTCGATTTTTCCGAAGAACTATTCAATGTAACTGCAATGAGTCTCATGTCCCCTCTTTTAGCGGAAGAAACCATGCAGTAACCTGAAGTTGATGTGTGGCCGGTTTTAATTCCATCAATTGAATCGTCTTGCCAAAGCAAACTATTCCTATTCAACTGTCTTATCTCGTTATAAGTGAATTCTTTCTGGCTAAAAATCTTATAAGTTTCAGGGAAATCCTGAATTAATTTTATACTCAACTTGGCAATATCTTCTGCGGTTGAATAGTGATTTACGTCAGGTAATCCAGTAGGGTTCATAAAATTTGTTTCCTTTAAATTCATTTGTCTTGCGTAATCATTCATAAGTTCAGCGAAATCATACTCTGAACCAGCTATATGTTCTGCAAGAGCACAACTTGCGTCATTTCCAGACTGCACAATAATTCCAAGCATTAGATCGCTCACTGGAACTTCAGTGCCTTCTTTAATGAACATCCTAGACCCTTCCATTCGCCAACATTTTTCGCTAATTTTTACCAATGAGCTTCCACTCAAATATCCTTTCTGAATCTGATCTGCTACAACATAAGCAGTCATGATTTTGGTAATGCTCGCCATTCCTGTCGATTGCTCTGCATTATTTTCAGAAATAATTTTCAATGTCTTTGCGTCTAGTAAAAGATAGCTAGTCGCAGTTAATTGAGGTGGATTAGGTATCAAGCTTTGACCAAAGCAATTTAAACTCAGAAATAGAAAGCAAAATAAATATTTTTTTATCATAGGTCGCTTGTAATTTTTAATTCCTCACTTAAAAGAAATACTGACATGGCATATTTAGAACTTGGATTATACCTCGTTATTGCATAAAGATTTTTATCACCAATCCAAAATTCATCTTTAGTTTCATCATCGGGAAATAAAGAAATTTGAATATATTGTTTAGGAAAATCAAAATCAGTTTGATTGTAAAGAATATCTAACTCATTATATGGTTTCAGTCCAAAAGAAGATTTAATTTTTACATTTTTCTTTTTTGCTTTTGCTGGAAGGGCAATAAATCCATCCTCTTCCCAACCTCTTTTATTTCCGGCGTCAGATGCTAAAAAATTTGCAACACTTCCAATCGCATCTGCGGCATTATTTAAAATGTCCCTTTTTCCGTCCCCATCAAAGTCTAGAGCGAGTTTTCTATAATTATCTGGCATAAATTGAGCAAAGCCCATTGCTCCCGCATAAGACCCTCTTATTCTCATGACATCAAAATTTTCTTCTCGGGACAATAAAAAGAATTCTTCTAATTGTTTTTTAAAAAAAGTTCTTCTCCTGGGATAGTCAAAAGCTGCTGTACTTAGCGCATCTATAACCCTAATCTTTCCTTTATATCCCCCATAATTTGTTTCTAAACCAATTATTGCTGCTATGACTTCTCTTGGAACGCCAAATACATCTTCGGCTTTATCAAACCATTTCTTATATGTCCTTAAAAAAATTTTTCCATTCTGGATCCTAAAGAAAGATACTCGAGTTTTATACTCATCCCAAGTGACAACTTTTTCTGCAGGCCTATTCATAGAATCAATAATATTTTGTTGCTTTTCTGTCTTTGAAAAGATGTCTACTAAATAAGACTTTTCAAAACTGTGCTCTGCTGACATATAATCTATGAATTCATGCACTTCGTCTCTGTCCAAATAATTAGCATATGTTTGGGAACAAAATAAAATCAACAAAATTACTTTCATATTCATTTAGGTCTCTCTTCTTAGAGATAATATTATCCCTATTGTAACTAAATTAATTATCAGTGCTGTCCCTCCTTGGCTAACAAAAGGGAGAGGCATTCCCACAACCGGAAGCAAACCTACGACCATACAAATATTAATTGAAATATAAGCTATCAAAATTGTAGAGAGAGTTCCTGCTAGAATCTTTGCAAATCTGCTTTTGTTATTCATTGCAATCAAGAGCAACCTAAATATTAAAAATCCATAAACAAGAAAAAGAATTAAAACTCCTATTAACCCAAACTCCTCTGAAATGACCGCAAATATAAAATCTGAGTGACTTTCAGGAATAAAATTCAACTGACTTTGTGAGCCATTTAAATAACCTTTGCCAAAAAATCCGCCAGATCCTATTGCAATTTTAGATTGAGCAATATTCCAACCTGCTCCATAAATATCAGCCTCTGGGTTAAACAAAGTAATAATTCTTTGTTTTTGATATTCATATAATGAAATCCAAATTAATGGCATTGATAGAATTACTAACAATGCACCGATGTAAACAAAAAGCCAAGGCAGTCCTGCTAGTAAAATAGGTAGGACGCCAGATAAGAGGACTATCGCAGCGGTGCCAAGATCTGGTTGAAGAAGCACCAGAAATGTAGGAACTATGGTAAGAATCAAGACTATAAAAAAATCTGTTAGTTTTAAATCCGGCTTTCTAGACAAAAAAGCTGCGGCAGATAGCGGTATTAAAAATCGCATTATCTCCGATGGTTGAAAAGTAAAAACACCTAAATCAATCCATCGATTAGTATTGTTATTGCTATCAGAGAAAAATAAAACTACGAAAAGTAAAATCAATCCGGGCCAATAGCAAAAAAGGTATATAGATTCCATCCTCCTGAAATTTGAAAATGAAATTAAAATCAAAGAAGAAAACCCTAAGACGAAATAGATAAATTGCCTTAAAGCCATGTCATAAGATTGACTTGCGCTGTAGATCATTGCTATTCCAAATGTACTTAAACAAAAGATGCTTAGCAGAATCCAAAAATCATAGGTTAAACCCCTTTGGTCTGAATTAATGTCTAAATCCATTGAGTAATTTAGAGGCCTTTTATTCATAAATCTTGGTAAGAATTTAAAGCTTTTTTAACTATAGGCGCAGCTACCAGGCTACCACTTTCACCATTTTCAACTATAACAACTACAACCAAAGATGGTTTTTCAATTGGTCCATAACCCACGAAAAGGGCATGATCTCTTAAAAGTTCATTTTCTCTTATCTCTTGATATTTAATGTCATTAATTAAACTTTTAACTTGAGCAGTTCCAGTTTTTCCAGCTATTCTTTTTTCTGGATCAAATAAATTGTGAGCCGTTCCTTTATTTGATTCTACTACCGAAACTAATGCTTTTTTGATTAGATCCCAGTTTTCATTATTTTTTAACTCTATTTTTTTAGAAGAAAATTCAGTAGTTTCTCCATCAATTGATTCTACTATTCTCGGTGTAATCAATTGACCACCGTTGACTAATGCGGAATAAGCAAGAGCAATTTGTAGAGGTGTTGTAAGAATATATCCCTGTCCAATACCCATATTTATGGTATCACCCTTGAACCAAAACTCACCCTTCTGACCAAGCTTCCACTTTTTATCAGGTAAAATCCCTTTGCTTTCATTTCCAATAAGTTTTGAAGATGCGCCAAATCCAAACTTAGCCAGAAAAGGAGAAATAGAGCTCACAGTTAAATCAAATGCAATGTTGTAAAAATAAACGTCTGAAGATTCCGCAATAGCAGATTCCATATTTACTAAACCATGCCCTTCTTCTTTCCAACCCCGATAAGGTCTATCGTCTCCTTCTACAAAGAATTCTCCTTGATCGTCAATTTTTTCATCCCAAGCTATTACTTTTTCCTCTAGTGCAGCCAAGCCTATGAAAGGTTTTAGAGTTGAGGCTGGAGGATATTGACCTGAGACAGCTCTATTAAATAGCGGACTATCTTTATCTTGTAAAATCTTTTCTATTTCATCTGAATAAAGATTGTTGAGGTAGTTTGGATCGTAAGATGGGGAGCTTATAAGCGCTCTAATGAAACCCGTTTCTGGTTCTATTGCAATCAAAGCGCCTTTTTTTCCAGTAAATTCCTTAAATAAAGTTCTTTGAAACTCTAAATCAATGGAGAGCTTTAGATTTTTTCCTTTTTTTGGAGGTTCTGATGATAAAACTTTGATTACGGTTCCTTTAGAATCCTTTTCTAAGAATTTATAACCGATCTCTCCCCTCAAAAAATTATCATACTCTTTTTCAATTCCTAGTAATCCTATTTGTTGGTCGGAAAAATTTTTTAAATTAGGATCTTGAAGCATGAAATTTTTTGATGCAAATCCCAAGTAACCTACTACAGAACCTAAGCTTTCGCCCTGAATAACATTCCTAGAAAAATTAGGAATTATTTCGGTCCCTGCAAATTTATTTAGATTCAGGTTAAGTTTTGCAATTTGCTCGTCTGTGAGATTTCTTATGAGAGTGAAAGATTGAAAGGGTTTGATCTCATTTAATTTTTTGTAAAAAATGTTTTCAATCTTTGAGGCCTCATAATTCATTAATTCAGATAAATTAGAAATATACAGTGAATAATCTTCAATAAAACTTGGGGTAACTTTAAGATCCTGTCTGATGAAATTTTCAACTACTACTTCTTCGTTTCTATCTAAAATAAGACCTCTTGGGGGGAAAACTCTTTCCTTTAAAATTCTGTTTGAGTCGGCTTGTGTTTTAAATTCATCTGAACGAAGAATCATTAAATTAAAAATTTGAAAAAAAGCTAAAGTTAATAAAATTAAAAATGGAATAAGAAAAATTAATATCCTTCTAAAAACACTACTATTCGAAATAGAAGATTTTTTTATCACGCCAAAGAATCGTCCCATAAACTTTCTAAATCGTAATATTGTCTGGCTGAAACAGACATAATATTAATTACTATATTACCTAGATCTAATAAGATCCAATCACTTGAATTTTTTCCTTGGACGCTTTGAATAGGGATTTTATTTTTTTTCAAATCATCAATAACTCGATCCGAAATCGCTGACATGTGAGTCGATGAAGATCCCGATGTTATTAAAAGTGTATCCGTAAAAGTATTTAACTTTTGCAAATTTAATACTTTCGTATCTAGCGCTTTTATGTCTTCCAAGCTATTTTCAATAATCTTAAAACTTTTATCCTTCATTTATAAATTGAATTTTCCTCCAAAAAATCAACTACTTTTTGCTCCAAATAGTCTTCATAATTCAATTCATTTTTAATTGCTTGTTTAATTTTGGTTGATGAAATATCAAATTGAGAGAGACTATAAAAAATTATTTTTCCATGGTTATTTAAAAAGACATTAATATCTTCAGTAATGTTATTTTTGAATTGTTCCAAGTAAATTTTGTCTGTTTTGTAGTTAGGTCTTTGCATCACCAACAAAGAAGAAAGTTCTAAGATTCTTTTATAATTTTTCCAAGTTGTAAAATTCAAGAAAGCATCAAGACCCATTATCAATGTAAAATGTTGGTCAGGTTTATAATTTTTTTTAAAAGTTTCTAAGGTATCAACAGTATATGAGATACTTTTTTTTTCAATTTCTATTGGGTCTATCTTTATGTTTTGGTGGCCTCTGAAGGTCATCTCCAACATGCTTAATCTTTCATGATTTGATGCTTCTGTTTTATCTTTTTGGGAGGGTAAGCCGCATGGAATTATTTTTAATTCTGAGAAATTAATAAGATTTTTTATTTCTAGTAAAGATTTTGTATGTCCTTTATGAATTGGGTCGAATGCACCACCAAAAATACCAACCGATTCTCTCATTAATTTCTAAGCTCGTAACTGTCCATTACCTTCAACGATGTATTTTTCACTTGTTAATCCTTCAAGTCCTACAGGACCTCTTGCATGAAGTTTATCAGTTGATATTCCCACTTCTGCTCCTAAACCATATTCAAAACCATCTGCAAAACAAGTCGGTAAATTATGCATTACAGAACTAGAGTCGACTTTTCTAAGAAATAGATTTTTCGCTTCTTGATTTTCAGTCACAATGCAGTCGGTGTGACCGGAGCCGTAAAAATTAATATGCTCTATAGCTTCGTTTACATCTTTGACGATTTTAATTGAAATTATTGGCGCAAGGTATTCACTTGTCCAATCGTCTTCTTTAGCTTCCAGAGTATTAAATTTTTTTGATGTTATTTTGCAACCTCTAATTTCTACCTGATTCTGTTCAAACAAATTTATTATTTCTTGAATAAGGGAAGAATCAAGTGTTTCAGAAATTAATAAAGTTTCCATAGCACCACAAATACCAAATCTATAAGTCTTTGCATTCAAAGCTATTTCTTTAGCTTTTTTTGAATCCGCATCTTCATCTAAATACACGTGACACAAACCATCATAATGCTTTAGCACGGGAACATTAGAGTCGTTTGCAATAACCTTTATTAAGTTTTTCCCTCCTCGAGGAATAATAAGATCTATTTCTTTTTCTTTTTTAATCATTTCAGCTACCAAGGACCTTTCTTGATTTTTCAAAAGCTGGATTGAATGCTCAGGAAGCCCCGCGTGCTTTAGGCCATCAATCATACATTTTTCAATAGCTCTATTAGAATTGATTGCTTCAGATCCACCGCGAAGTATGCTTACGTTGCCAGATTTAAGACAAAGCGCAGAAGCATCTGCGGTTACGTTTGGCCTTGATTCATAGATGACACCGATAACTCCAAGAGGCACTCTCATTTTAGATACTTGAAAACCCGATGGAGAAGTAGACTTATTGCTTATCTGTCCAACAGGGTCTTTTAAATCGATAACTTTTTTCAAACCGGAAATCATAGAATCGATTCTTTGGTCGTTAAGTTTTAAACGATCCACAAAACTGTCCAGCAAATCTTTCTTTGTTGCCGACTCCATGTCTATATCGTTCTGTTTTTTAAGATCTTGTCTTGAATCGTTGATTGAATCTGCAGCAGCTTTTAATGCCTGATTTTTTTGTTCCATGCTAGAAGTGCTGACAATTTCTTTTACTAAATTTGCCTGCTTAAGCACAGAATCTAAATCAGATAAGTTTTTGTCATTCATGTGGGGTATTATTGCAATAAATTAATTTTCTGCATATCAGATTCATAAATTAATGTTTGAGTTCGAAAAAATTTTAGAGTTTCTTTCACAAAATACTGATTGGATCAATTGGGTAGCTTTTATATTGGTTTTTATGGAATCTTTAATAATTGTAGGTTTATTTACACCTGCAACTTTGATAGTTCCTGGAATCGGGGTTCTAGCTGCGAGCGTCGGAATTGGTCCTTTAGAAATATTTTTGTATGCGACTCTTGGAATGATTACTGGAGATTCCGTAAGTTATTTAATTGGAAAGCTTATAGGAAATAAAGTGATAAGCTGGTTTCCAGAAGAGCAAAAACCTTACGTAGAGAAAGCCAGAAACTTTATAAAAAAATATGGAATTTTAAGTGTAGCTCTGGGAAGATTTGTAGGTCCTTTGAGGTGTCTAGTTCCACTTACCGCAGGTACTCTTGGGATGAAACCTAAAGTTTTTTTTCCAGTTGAAATTTTATCAGCTCCTACTTGGACAGCGGTATATGTTTTAACAGGGTATTTTCTAGGCGCAGTCTTTGTCGAATATTTTACTTATTTCCTATTAGCTTTTGTTTTAATTGTATCTATTTATGTATATTTCAAGGACCCAATGAAATTAAGAAAATAACTTTTATCCGCCTACGTTTCTTTCTTTTCCTTCCCAAAAAGGAGCTCTCAACTCTCTTCTTAAAACCTTTCCTGAAGGATTTCTCGGCAGCAATTCAATAAAGTCTATGCTTCTTGGACATTTATATCCTGCAATTTGGGATTTAACGTAAGAAATAATTTCATCACTACTAAGCTCGACTCCTTCTTTGAGAACGACAAAGCCTTTGACACTCTCTCCCCACTTTTCATCAGGAACTCCTATTACCGCCGCATCAATAATATCCGGATTACTCATAAGTGCATTTTCGACTTCTGCTGGATAAATATTTTCACCGCCTGAAACAATCATGTCTTTAACTCTGTCGTGAATAAAAAGATAGCCTTCTTCATCAAAATAACCTGCGTCTCCCGAGTAAAACCATTGATCTTGAATTGCATCTTTCGTAGCATCGGGTCTATTCCAGTAACCCTTCATGTTCAAGGAAGACTTAGTGATCACTTCGCCAATTTCTCCGAGTGGTAACTCTTCTCCCGATTCACCTACAACTTTTATTTCTACGCCATTTAATGGTTTTCCACACGACCTAAGTTTGCCTCGGCTTGGTTCATGATCGTTTGGCAACATAATCGTAATCGCTCCAGTTGTTTCTGTCAGACCGTAAACTTGATAAAGATCACAATCCATTATTTCCTTTGCTTTAATGATCGTATCGTCTGCAATAGGCGATGCACCATATAAAACGAAGTCTAATGAACTAAAATCTGTTTCTTGAGCTTTAGGATTTGTGATAATGAAAAGAATTACTGCAGGAACAAAAAGAGTGTGCCTAACCTTTTCCGTCTCAATCAACTCTAAAATCAAATTTGGGTCTACGTCTGCAATTATTAAATTTCGACATCCATGTAACAGTCCCCAAATACCCCAATTGGTTCCAGCAATATGATAACCGGGCATACAAACTAGATTTGTCTCATTTTCCATGAAGGGGACACTGTCTTGCACTGAGTCATTAGCACCAGAAAAATTTCCATTGGTAATTTGGACTCCTTTTGGATGACCTGTAGTACCAGAGGTGTATAACTGTATTACGTCGTCATTCATATTTGTCTCTACATAGATCTCAGCATCAGAGTTAGCGTCTCTCCAGGTTAAATAACCATCGTGCGTTGGATGATTATCATCAATAGCAATAATTTTTTTTACTGTATCTAAATCGTCCTTAATTTGATCTAAGACCGGATAAAAATCTTCACTTACAAATACTATTTCGCTTTTTGAATCATTTAATACATAAAGAACTTCTGGGGGAGCCAATCTCCAATTGACACCAACTGCTACAGTCGCAGATTTTATCGTACCGATAAGAACCTCAAAGAAGTAATCTGAATTTTTTCCTAGATAAGCAACCCTTGCATCTTTTTTACAACCCTCCCTAATTAATCCATTCGCAACCTTGTTTGAGATTAAATCCAAATCTTTAAAAGACGTTTCTCTATCTAAAAACTTATGTGCGATATTATTTGGAGTTTTTTCAACCCTCCATTTGAAATTTTGTTGAAGAGTTTTGTTTACAGGAATAGTCATAATCTCAAATCTTACCAGAAGATCCAAATCCTTCAATTCCCCTTTCTGACTCTTGAAAATCAGACACCAATTTAAAATTTGGTGAAAAAACACTTAAAAAAAGCATCTGCGCAATTCTATCGCCGGGTTCAACTCTGAATTCTCTTTCAGATCTATTCCAAAGGGAAACCATAATTTCTCCTTGATAATCAGAGTCAATCAATCCCGACAGATTTCCCAGAACTATTCCTTCTTTATGACCTAAACCGGATCGAGGAAGAATTAATGCTGCGAACTTTTCATCACTAATGTGTATAGCAAATCCTGTTGAAAATAATTTAGTTTCATTTGGTTTTAAAGTGTAACTTGAAGTAATGTTTGTTCTGAGGTCAATGGCTGCTGAACCCTTTGTTTGAAATTTTGGTAAAGGTATTTCGTTGCCTAAACGTTTATCTAAAATTTTAAATTGAATTTCTATTTCGCTCGTTTCATTAATTTCTTTGTTTTTAAATAAACTTGAAAGTAAAGAAGGCAAGAAAAATCCTAAAATCCTGGTAATAAGCCATCTAATCATTAACCACCCTAGATGCTATAAATTCTACAATTTTTTTTGAAACAATCTTTTTAGAGGCTTTTTTTATTTTTTTTTGTTCTTTTTTTGTTATCAAAGTTACTTCATTTTCGTCGGAATCAAACCCAATATCTTTATTGGAAACATCATTTGCTACTATTAGGTCTAATTTTTTTTGAGAAAGTTTTTTCTTCGCATTCGATAATAAATTTTCAGTTTCTGCAGCAAATCCTACTGTTTTTAAATTTAAATTTTTTTCAGAAATAACTTTTAAAATGTCAGAATTTTTATCCATTTTCAAATTTAAATGTTTTTCGTTTTCTTTCTTTTTTATTTTATTTTTGTAAATTTCTTTTGGTTTAAAATCAGAAACTGCAGCCGCAGAAATAAAAATATCACAATCTTCAATTAACTCTTCTACCTTTAATTTCATCTCATCAGCTGATAAAACATCATGTCTTTTTACTTTTTCTGGAGTTTTTAAATTTACCGGTCCAGAAATCAAGGTTACTAATGCACCTTGGTTTTTTACTTCCTCTGCTAGCGAAAATCCCATCTTCCCAGAACTTTTATTGGATATATATCTAACAGGATCGATCATTTCTTGAGTTGGACCTGCGGTAATAATGACTTTTTTTCCTGTCAACAGACCTTTTTCCAAGGTTTTTTCTACCTCAGAAACAATATCAGTAGGTTCTGTCATCCGACCATCTCCAACATCTCCGCAAGCTTGTTCTCCAGATGCCGGTCCAATTACATTTAATCCGGCTTTGATACTCTTACTCAGGTTTTTTTGAGTTCTTTTGTCTTTCCACATTGCTTGATTCATTGCAGGCGCAATAAAAATTTTACTCTCTGTAGCAAGACAAACTGCAGACAAAAGATCGTCTCCTCTGCCTTCAGCAATTTTTGATAAAGAATTTGCAGAACATGGGGCAATTACTATTAAATCACACCATTTAGCAAGCTCTATATGTCCCATGGCTGCTTCAGCTTCTGTGCTTAGTAAGTCTGTATGAACTTTTTCTCCTGATAAGGCTTGCATTGTTAAAGGTGTAATAAATTCTTGAGCGCTTTTTGTCATCAAAACTTTTACAAAAGCATTTGAAGTTTTCAATAACCTGACTAATTCTGCAGCCTTATAAGCAGCAATACCACCAGTCACACATAAAAGTATATTTTTATTTGTAAGATTGCTCATTTGAGCAGATTATACCTTGATTTATGTTTCCTAAAGACTTAGATTCTGGTATAAAACTCACTTCATAATTAAAATCAATGAGCAAAATTTGTCAGGTTACGGGTAAAACACCAATGTCAGGAAACAATGTTTCTAAGGCAATTAATAAGACTAGAAGAAGATTCATGCCTAATCTTCACAAACACCGTTTCTGGGTAGAATCTGAGAACAGATATGTTTCTCTTAATGTGTCGGCTAAGGGTTTAAGAGTGATAGACAAAAAAGGAATTGAATTAGTTCTTGAAGAGATTAGAGCCCGAGGAGAAAAAGTATGAGAGAAAAAATTAAATTAGTATCTTCCGCTGGAACGGGACACTATTACACTACAGACAAAAATAAAACAAACACTCCAGATAAAATAGAGATTAAAAAATTCGATCCTGTTGTAAGAAAACACGTAATTTATAAGGAAGACAAAATAAAATAGTGGCGAGCATCTATCTTGCTTCCAAGTCGCCTCGCAGAAAAGAATTATTGGAAACTATTGGCACTGACTTCGAAATCTTCGAATGTAGCTTTAAAGAAGAAATTCAGCCTAACGAGAGCGTTTCGGAATTTGTAGAGAGAAATACAAAAGAAAAAGCTCTTCATGCAATTGCAATGCTTCAAGCAAAAAACAGTTTGATGCTTCCTGTATTAACTGCTGATACAGCCGTTGCAATAGATAATCAGATTTTCGGTAAACCTGTTAATAAAGACCATTGCATTTCAATGCTTATGGAATTGTCTGGCCGGTCCCATAAAGTTTTCACTTGTGTGGCGTTGGCAAATGTTGAATCTAAAGATTATGAGAAAGTTAACCTTAATTTTGAAGTCGTAGAAAGCGAAGTTTTCTTTAGACAACTTAGTGCTAATGAGTGCAGTAGATATTGGGATACAAAAGAGCCAGTAGACAAAGCAGGTGGATATGCTATTCAAGGATATGGCTCGGCTTTTGTTGAAAAAATAATAGGCAGTTATTCAAACATTGTGGGTTTGCCAATTTTTGAGACTTGCAGACTTTTTGAAAAAGAAAAAATAAATTATTGGCTTACATAGACTAAAGCAATATTTGTTAAGCTAAATTAATGATCTTAAAAATAGGTTATTCTTTTTTTCTTGGCAGTCTATTGATAATTGCCTTCGAGCCATTCAATGTTTGGGCGTTAGCCTTTATAGTCCCTTTTCTTTTAAAACTTAGTATTGAAAATAAGAGCCCATTAGCTACTGGTTTAATTGGTTACTTTTTTGGATTAGGTTTCTGGCTTTTTGGAGTTTTCTGGATTGAAAACAGTATAAATGTCTATGGAGGAGCTGATATTTTTACTTCCACAGCATTAACTGTTCTATTAACTTTATTTTTGTCTTTGTTTCAAGGAGTATCTTTTTTTTTGTTCGGACTTTTAAAAAGAAATAACCTTTTTAGTGACTTTCTTTTATTTCCATCGATATGGGTATTATCAGAGTGGCTGAGAGAATTCATATTTTCTGGATTTCCTTGGCTTTATTTGGGCTACTCGAGTTTAAATAACTTCTTAGTAAACGGATACGTTCCAATTCTTGGTGTTTTTGGTGCAAGTTTTATTATCGTAACACTTTCCATGTCTCTAAAAGTTTTATTTTTTAATTACCAAAGACCGCTATCTAAACCGTTCATCTTTTCAATCTCTCTTATTTTATTTTTTTATGTTTCGAATACTTTCCTCAAAGATATTAATTGGACAGAACCAAAAGAAGTGGTTGATGTTGTTTTAGTTCAACCCAATATCGGAATAAAAGAAAAATGGACTTCCGAGGGTGAGCAAGAATCTTCAAATTTACTAAATACTACTTTGTTCAATGAATCGTCGAGGTTAATTAATGATTCAAAAGTACCGAAATTATTCTTTTTCCCTGAGGCTTTTCTCCCAGGCAAGTTTTCAAACTTTCAAATTTTACTCAAACCAATCTTGTCTTTAACCGAAAGAGCAAACATTGGGGTAACTTTGGGAGCAATATCAGAAAATGAAGAGAATTATGAACTCTTTAACTCTTTGATCAGTTTTGGAATTATTGAAGGCAAATACAACAAGGAAAAACTAGTGCCTTTTGGTGAATATGTTCCATCTAAGTTTTTCGATAAGTTTTTTAATTTTTTTAATTTTAACAGGCCTCAAATAAATTCTGGGGAAGATAACAAAATTTTTGAAAGTAAAGATTTTTCATTTTATGGTTCAATTTGCTATGAGGTTGCCTATCAAGATCTCTATTTGAAATATGCTGCAAAAAGTAATTTCTTGTTTACAGCTAGTAATGATGCGTGGTTCGGCCAAACTATTGGTCCACATCAACATTTACAAATAGCTAGATTTAGAGCTTTAGAAAGTAGGAAACCTTTAATACGAAGTACAACTAGTGGAATAAGTGCAATCGTTAACACTAAGGGAGAAATTCTCAAATTTATTGAGCTCGATAACGACGCAAACGAAAAAAATAATCCAGAATTTATTTCTCATAGACTCACCATCTTCGAGGGGACGACTCCTTTCATAAGGTACGGTAAAATGCCTCTATTGTTTCTTATAACCTTTATATTAATAATTTTTGGTTTATTTAAATTAAAAGAAAAAGTATGAAAATAACAAAGATTTTTTTTATCTCTTTTTTCTTTGTCAGTTGTGCCACAACCATGTATGAAAATGATTTAGATTTTGACTTAGTTGAAAACTTTGTAAAAAAAAATCAAAAAAGCGATTTGATACTAATCAATATTGATCAACAGAAACTTTTTTTTAAAACAAGATTTAGAACTATTAGTTTTTCAATTTCGTCGTCTGCGTTTGGAATAGGAAACCAAATGAATAGTTTTCAGACTCCTTTGGGAGAACATATCGTTGCAGAAAAAATAGGTGAAGATTTACCTTTGGGAGCCGTCCTAAAAGGAAGAAAATGGACCAAAGAAGTAGTAGTTCCAATAAAAGATGTAATAGATATACCAGAAGATGTAATTACTTCAAGAATTCTTTGGTTGGATGGGGTTGAACAAGGAATTAATAAAGGTGGTGATGTAGATTCAAAAAAAAGATTCATTTATATACATGGGACCGCCGAAGAAGGCTTGATAGGAAAACCAGCCTCTCTAGGATGTATAAGGATGAAGAATAAGGATGTAATTAAATTGTTTAATCGGGTTAAAGAGAATACAAAAGTCTTGATTTATAGTAAAAAAGCAACATATCTTTAATATGAAAGTTTTATTTTTGACAATTTTGACTGTTTTCTCATTATCGACCCTTTCTTTTGGGCCAAAAAGCGATTCAATCGAATGTCCTACATATTTAGACCATGAAATAAGAATCCTTGATTCGCAAAGTTATGAGAATCTTTGTAAGTACAAAGATAAGGTGATCATGGTGGTCAATGTTGCAAGTAGATGTGGTTTTACTTATCAATATGAAAATCTTCAAAAACTTTACACTAAATATAATGACGAAGATTTTGTAATTTTAGGATTCCCTTCAAGAGACTTCATGTATCAAGAATACAATGACGAAGAAAAGGTAAAAGAATTCTGTAATTCAAATTACGGGGTTTCTTTCCCACTTTTTGCCACTTCAAGTGTTAAGGGCGATAAAGCAAACGATTTCTATAAAAGTTTAAATGCCAAAACTGGAAAGGCGCCTTCCTGGAATTTCACAAAAATTCTTATATCCAAAAATGGAAAGGAAACTCATGTCTTCTCAAGCAACGTTGAACCCGATGATTTGTCTATTTTGAGCAAAATAGAAAAATTACTTTAATTCGGACACTTTCTGCCCATCGGCAACAATAATCTTATCCGCCTTGCGTGCAGCAAAAATTCCATTTTCAACAACACCAGGAATTCTATTAATTCTGCTTTCTGTTTCATAAGGGACATCAAAGTTTAAATTACTAACATCGATAATCTGATTTCCGTTATCAGTTATAAAACCAACTCTATAAGCTGGCCTTCCTCCCATAGCCACGACCTGCCTTGAAACAAAACTTCTGGCCATTGGAATAACTTCTATTGCGACAGGAAATTTACCAAATCTGTCCACAATTTTTGATTTATCAATTATACAGATGAAAGTTTTTGAAGCTGATGCAATGATTTTTTCTCTGGTAAGAGCTCCACCTCCGCCTTTTATCAATTCTAATTTTGAGTTCACCTCATCAGCTCCGTCAATATATAAATCGGGTCCGCCAACATCGTTCAATTCGGCTTCTAAGTAACCGGCATCTTTTAGAAGCTCGGTGCTAGCTACCGAGCTAGAAACAAAACACTTAATTTCAGGTTTTTTTTCTTTTAGTAATTCAATGAAATAATTAGTTGTTGAGCCTGTACCGATTCCTAAAACAAAATTCTTATCCAGCA
This sequence comes from SAR86 cluster bacterium, assembly GCA_023703675.1. NCBI lineage: Bacteria > Pseudomonadati > Pseudomonadota > Gammaproteobacteria > SAR86 cluster bacterium. Next base: position 1,003,758 of record CP097974.1, read on the forward strand.
GATTTTTTATTGATTCAAAGGCATATTCGGCTGCTTGTTTTTTAGGGCTCATAGAAAAAAGTAAGTTAATTTATGGTACTTATTCATACTAAAAGTATAATGCTCAGCTTAAAAGATAGCCATGCTTAAAAAAAGTAGAAAATATGTAAATAAAATAAACAATTCAAGAGTTTATGACGTGGCAATTCGCTCACCAATTACTAAAGCAGAAAATTTATCTTCGAATTTAAAAAATAAAATTTTTCTCAAAAGAGAGGATTTGCAGCCTACGCATTCTTTCAAAATCAGAGGAGCTTACAATAAAATTAGTCACTTAGTTAACAAAGACAATTTAAATCATATCGTGACCGCTTCCGCTGGAAACCATGCGCAAGGCGTTGCCTACTCAGCTAGAAAATTAAAAATTAAAGCTACAATTTTTATGCCAAGAACAACGCCGTCCATAAAAATAGAGGAAGTAAAAAAAATGAAATCAGAAGTTGTTTTAGTTGGAGACAACTTTGACGAATCTCTTGACTCTGCTTTAAAATTTTGTAAAAAACAGAAATTACCCTTCATTCACCCTTTTGACGATCCAGAAGTTATTTCTGGTCAAGGAACTATTGGAAAAGAAATAATTGAAGACTTTCAAGAAAAAATTGATGTTATTTTTGTTGCCGTTGGTGGAGGCGGTCTTATTTCAGGACTTGGTGCCTACATAAAATCGTTCAATCCTAAAATAAAAATTGTTGCAGTGGAGGCAGAAGATGCTGCAGGTTTATATAAATCTTTAGAAATCGGAAAAAGAATTAAATTAGATAAAGTTGGGCTTTTTGCTGACGGGGCAGCAGCAAAACAAATCGGCTTAAATAATTATCAATTGATTAAAGAATGGTTAGATGACTCAATTACTGTGAGTACCGACGAGATTTGTGCTGCCGTTAAAGATACTTTTGCAGAGACTCGAACTGTACCTGAACCGACAGGAGCTTTAGCGTTAGCGGGTTTAAAAAAATACATTTCAAAAAGAAAAATTAAAAATAAGAACTTAATTGCCACTTATTGTGGATCCAATTTAAATTTTGAATCTTTAGCTCACATAGTAGAAAGGTCAAAAATGGGTGAAGAAAAAGAATTAATTTTTAGCGTAGAAATACCAGAAGAAAAAGGAAGTTTTCGTAAGCTTTGTAAAGCAGTGGGTCAAAAAAATATAACGGAATTTAGCTATAGAATTGATAGTGAAAAAGTTGGCAAAATTTTGCTCGGACTTGAACTATCTGGAGATAAAAAAAATAAGATTGCATTTATGAAAAGTATGAAGAATAAAAAATTCAATTTATTGGATTTGAGCAATGACGAAATTTCTAAGGTACACCTGAGATACATGACCGGAGGCAGGCCGAGTCAATTTCCAAAAGGAAAAATTGAAGAGGTTTTTAAAGTTGACTTTCCTGAGAGACCTGGTGCATTGATGGAATTTTTGAACCTACTTAAGGATAAATGGAACATAACTTTGTTTCATTACAAGAATCAAGGTTCTATCTATGGAGGAGCCTTGGTTGGCTTCTCTATCGAGGAAATAGAATTAGAAGATTTACAGAAAGATTTATTAAAAATTGAATATCCTTTTGTTAGAGTTACTAAAAATAAAGGATATCAAGCTTTTTTAAAATAGCCTCGTGGGTAGATTAGAGTAGTTAACTCTAAATCATGATAATCTGACTTGAAAGATAGGTTTAATTGAAATTCATAGCATAAAGAGAGAAATTTTAGTTTATCGACGTTTTTTAAGCTTCTGTCGTAAAAACCGCCCCCAAAACCTAACCGTTTATTGCCTTTATTGATAGCTCTTACTGGAATTATTATGAAATCTAGATAATTTGGTTTAATAGGTTTTCTTAAACTTTTTGGTTCCAATAAATTATATTTTCCTTTGATTAAAGAGTCATTTTTAAAAAATCGAAAAAATTTTATTTTTTTTAGTTTTTGATTTTCATATATCTTTGGAAGAAAAAGCTCAGAACCTTTTTCTAAAATATAATTATTAATTTGTTCTGAAGAGACTTCATTTTCTTTAGAAATGTATGAACCAATTCTAAGAGGTTCTTTTAGGTCAAATAACTCGACAAAATTTTTAAAAATATTGTCATTAAAAGTCTTTTTTTCATGCTCTGTAATTTGAGCAAACTTATCTTTGATGAATTCCCTTGCTCTTTCTTTTTGCATTCTGACGAGGAGCTTTCCAAGTTACCGCCGCGAAACTTACCCGAACCGAAAAGTTCAGGTCGGGAAAAATCACTATTTTTTCAGGCAATCCTAATGGGTGCTCAACAAAAATAAGTATCAAATTCCCTTATTTTTTTGTATCGGCTCGAAGTGTTATTTGGCTAGCAAATAACCCAGAAAGCATAATAATTATAGCAACTTTATAATTTGGATAGTTCAGAAATCTCAGAAACTAGTTTTATACTCAAATCATCTGTTTTCTTTTCAGGTTCAGTGGCTTTCTCTTCTAATTGAGACTTTTCTGAATATGAGTTTTCAGCAATTTCTTCTTTAGCAGCTTCTGCTGATTCTTGTGTATCATTCAATTCTATTTTATCCGAGTTTAAAAGTTCATTAGTGACTTCAAGGCCAGCTAATATCGAAGCCTTCTCTATACTTAAAAACTTTGCTTGCCTTTTAATTTTTCTGATTTTTTTATTTAAGTAATCCGCAGCATTAATTAGGCCGCGTTGCTCGTCCTTGGGGCAATGTAATTGATAATCTACTCCTGCGACTTTAATTGAAATAATTTCTTCTTCGTCTTTACTCATATTGACTCCAGTTTATCTATTAGATTTTCAATTTTATTTGCAGTTAATTCAAGTTTTTCTTTCAGTTTAAAGTTTTCGTCTTTTAACTTCTGATTCTTATTTCTAAGATCCGTGTTTGCTTCTCTTAGCTTTTTAGACAAAGAAAGTAATTCTTGAACATTATCTTCTAAAGAATTCTTCATAACTTATTCTAATCTTAGTCTTTAACGCATTCCACAATGAGATAAAATGTGACTTATGGATATTTTTTCAGAAAGAAGACAAGCCTTGCTTGAGAGTTTTAAAGAAAACTCAATAGCGATTCTTTTTGGTTCAGAGGAAATGATAAGAAATGGTGACGTAAACTTTCCGTTCAGACAAAACAGTAACTTCAGTTATTTAACAAATTTCCCTGAATCTCAATCGATTGCAATTTTAAAAGAAAATGATTTTTTTATTTTTTGTAAGGAGAAAAATAAACTAAAAGAACAATGGGATGGGGAAATCATAGGGCCAGATAATGTAAAAAAATTTGGCGCTACTAAAGGCATAGCTTTAAAAGACTTTCAAACAAATCTATTAAAAATCACGAAAGATATTTCAAATATCTACTGCTTTGATTCATCAATTTCTAAATTAAAAAAAATCTTACCTGATTACGAAAATGATTTTCTGTCTTTAGATCTTGAAGTCTCTAAAATGAGATCAATAAAATCAAATGAAGAACTTGAACTCATAAAAAAAGCCTGCAATATTTCTTCTTTGGCGCACATGCGAGCAATGAGGTCCGTGCAGCCTGGAATGTATGAATATCAACTAGAAGCTGAATACCTTCATGAATTTATGTCTCATGGAGCCAGAGCATGTGCTTATCCTTCAATCGTTGGAGGAGGAAAAAACTCTTGCGTGCTTCATTACAATGCCAACAAAGACTTACTTAATGATGGAGAACTAGTTCTAGTAGATGCTGGATGTGAGTATAAAAATTATGCAAGTGATATTACAAGAACCTTTCCAATTAATGGAAAATTTTCAAAACCGCAACGAGAAATATACGAAATAGTTCTTGAAGCAAGTGAAAAATCTATTGAACAAGTCGTTCCAGGCTCAAATCCATTAAAAGCGCATGATGAATCTGTACGAATTATTAGCCAAGGGCTAAAAGATTTAGGCTTATTAGAAGGAGATTTAAACGAAATAATTGAAACAAAGAAATATTTTAATTTTTACATGCATAGGGTTGGACATTATCTTGGTTTAGATGTGCATGACGTAGGTGGGAAAAAAGAAAATGGCGAATGGACAGACTACGTCCCAGGCATGATTACAACTATTGAGCCTGGTATATACATAAATAATTCTTTGAATGTTCCCGATAAATATAAAAATATTGGCATTAGAATTGAAGATAACGTTTTGGTATCAGAAAATAGTTTTGAAGTTTTAACTGATCTAGTCCCAAAAAAAATTAAAGACATCGAGGCTTTAATGGATACATGAAACATCATGATATTTTAATTGTTGGTTCAGGAGTTATTGGAACCACTCTAGCAAATTCCTTAAAGTCAGACGATTTATCTATCGGAATAATTGATTCAGAAGCATCCCCAAAATTTAGTAAAAGACATCTTTCAATAAATTCAAACAGTTTAAATTTTTTAAAAAAGCTGGATCTTTGGCATCTAATTAAACCTAACGCTTTTCCCTACGAAACTATTAAAGTTTGGGATCAAGAAGGATCTGGATTTATTGAATTTAACTCTGAAGATACAGAAAGGGAAAATTTAGGACATATTGTCTGCGAAGGTGATATTCAAAAATTTGCGCTTAACGCGCTAAATGAAAAGCAAATATCTTTTTATTGGGAAAATAACTTAGAAGAAATAAAAAAAGAGAGTTCAGAGATTATATGTAAAACTTCTGGAGACATTTTTAGTTGTAGTATATTAATTGGATGTGACGGAATCAGCTCATCGGTAAGGGGCTTAGCGAAGTTTAAATCGAGAAGCTGGAGCTACAACCAAACAGCCATAGTTGCAAATTTTAAATCAAATCAAATAGATTCAACAATTAAGCAAACTTTTACTAAGGTTGGACCCTTGGCTCTTTTACCTATTAATGCGGAAGAGCTAACAATGATTTGGTCAATTGACGATGAATACGCTTTTGAATTTCTTCAAAAAGGTGAAGAGGAGTTCATTCAATCTATCTACTCACATTTTGGTGAAGAAATTGGAGATCTGTCTTTCTCAACGGTAAGACAAAGTTTCCCTTTGAATCATCTATCTTCGAAGACATTTGCGAAAAACGGTGTTTTTTTATTGGGTGATGCCGCACATCAAATTCATCCTTTGGCAGGTTTGGGTCTCAATGCCGGGATTGGGGATGTTATTTGTTTATCAGAATTAATAAATGCCGAAAGCAGTTTAGATTTCGATAAAATTGCTAAGGCATACAATCGAAAAAGAATTCCTATAAACCTTGCTCTTGCTGCAAGTATGGAAGCCTTTAAAAGAGGATTTGAAAATAAAAATATTTGGGTTAGATTGTTACGAAATACGGCTTTTAAAGTTGCTAACGACATTACTCCTTTAAAGAAAAGATTTATGCAGCTAGCAACAGAGCTTTAATAATTAATTTTCGTTGAGTGCATTTTGCTCGTTCATTAAAATGGGTCTCCCATCATGAGCAGAATTAAGTGGAATTATTTTTCCCTGATATCTGGCACATAAAGTCGGTGCACTTCTTTTTTCAGAGCCCATGTTCACTTCTAGATCAACTAAGATTAATTCAACATCTTCAAAAACTTTTAGTATTTTCATAATTAAAAATTAGGTTTAAAAACAACTAGCCCAACGATGATTATAACTAAAATCGTAGGAACCTCATTTATGATTCGAAAAAACCTTTCAGAAAAATTGTTCATATCTCCTTCAAACTTTTTGAGAGAAAAAAATAAAAAGAAATGATATAGAGTCATTAAAAAAACAAAAAATATTTTTAAGTTCAACCAAATTTGAGTTCCCTGATAAATAACTAAATATATTCCTGTTAGCCAAACAAATATCATAGCTGGAGTTGCAATCACGCCATATAATCTTGATTCCATAACTTTAAAAACACTCGATAACATTTTTTCTTCATTATGTTTTGCGTGATAGACAAATAATCTTGGTAAGTAAAAAAGTGCTGCCATCCAAGCAATAACTGAAACAATATGTACTGTTGTTATTGTCAGGTAAAGCATTTTATTCCCATTTAGCCTCGGGAGGCATAGACATAAGAATTGCCTCAGTTGACCCTCCTGTTTTGAGGCCAAATAAAGTTCCGCGATCCCAAATTAAATTAAACTCAACGTACCTGCCTCTTTTTACTAATTGCTTATCTTTTTCTTCGTCAGTCCAGTCTAAGTCTTTTTTATTTTTGACTAATTGATTAATAATTTTTAAAGTTTGCCTCCCTACTTCCTTTACAAAATTAAAATCTTTATCCCAATCTCCTGTATTTAAGTGATCGAAAAAAATTCCTCCAACACCTCTCGGCTCATTTCTATGTGGAAGATAAAAATATTCATCACAGTTTTTTTTAAAATCTTCGTAATAATTATTATCATGCTTGTCACATGCGCTTTTTAAACTGGAATGAAAAAAATCTGTATCCTCCTCATTTTCTAAAGTTGGTGTCATATCTGTTCCCCCACCAAACCAACTATCTTGAGTAACTAAAAATCTTGTGTTGAAATGAAATGCTGGTATTTTCGGAGACATCATATGCGCAACCAAACTAATACCGGTGGCCCAATATTTTGGTGATCCTTGGGTCCCTTTAACTTGCGTCCTGTAGTCTTCAGAGAATTCTCCAGAGACTGTTGAAATATTCACTCCCACTTTTTCAAAAACATCTCCTCGCATTACACTCATCTCGCCGCCGCCTTCTCCTTTATGGTTCCAAGATTTTCTGGAGAATTTTTTTTGATCCAATTTCTCAAAAGATTTGCAAAAGTCATCTCGCAGTGACTTAAACCATTGACTTGCCAACTTTTTTTGAGATTCAATATCCTTATTCAATTCCATAATGAAACTTTTTGTTCAATAAATGCATTTAAAAATTTTACATGCTGATCTGAATCATTAAGACAATTTATATAAGTGAATTTTTTTCCGCCGGATTCAAGGAAATATTCCTTATTTTCTTCGTCTATCTCTTCGATTGTCTCAAGACAATCTACGCTAAAACCTGGAGCAATAACCAAGATATTGCTGCACCCCTCCGAAGGCAATTTTTTCATTACGTCACTTGTATATGGTTTGAGCCATTCTGCAGTTCCCAATCTTGACTGGAAAGTTGTTATGAAATTTTCTTCTTTTATGCCTAATTTTTCAGCAACCAGACGTGAAGTTTTTTGACATAAACAATGATATGGATCCCCTTGATCAAAATACTTCTTTGGAATTCCGTGATAAGTAAAAATAATTTTGTGAGGATTTATTTCTTCGAACTTTGACTTAACAGAAGAAGAAATCGCATCAATAAAATTATCGTTATCATGGTAAGAATTAATGAAATTTAAACTTGGAACCCATCTCCAGGTGCTTATAACCTTTGTAACTTCATCAAAAATACTGCCTGTAGTCGTAGCTGAGTATTGCGGGAAAAGAGGTAAAACTAAAATCTTTCTGCAATTTTTGTTTTTTAAATTTTCAAGCGCACTTCTGATACTTGGATTTCCGTATCTCATTCCCAGCTCAAAACAAAGATTATCAGGAGAGCTTCTATCCAATTTTTCTTTTAATCTTTCTGAATAAACCAATAAAGGTGACCCTTCGTCGGTCCAAACTGATTTATAAATTTTTGCAGATTTAAATGGTCTTAAAGTTAATATGAAAAAATTTAAAATAAACCACCAAATTATTCTTGGAAGTTCAATAACTCTTTTATCTGATAAAAATTCTCTTAAAAAAATTCTTACATCTGATACAGAATAACTGTCTGGGGTCCCCAAGTTACAGATCAAAACACCAATTTTCTCTTTGTCCTGATGGGAAAAGTTTTTTTCTCCTTTAAAGCTCATGCGAAGGCCTCTCTAATCTCTTTGACAAATGTCTTAACATTCTCTTCAGGCGTCTCTTTTAAAATTCCATGCCCTAGTCCACAAATCCATCCCGCACGCTCTTTTTCATTAAATTTTAATAATGAACTTATATATTCTTCTAATTTCAACTTCATTTGAGAATTCGGAAGCAACATAAAATTTTCATTAAAATTTCCCTGGATGAAAAAATTCTTTTTACCCCTAAAGTATTTACTTAAGGGCTCGTTAGAATCAACTCCGAGACCTGCTAAACCAAAGTTTTTTGTTTTAGCAACAGAAACGATATGATCATAATCGACTTTATCTTTTGCGTAATAACCAATTTTCTTTTCAAACTTTTCGATTAATTGATCAAATATTAAGTTTATATAAATCTTGAAATCATCATTTTTAAGGAGGTGTGCAGAAGAATCAAAAATCATTACTACTTCAGCTCCGGCATTTATTTGCATTTCTATATTTTCTGAAAGCGCTGGAATTATAATTTCTTTTAAAATCTTCCATTGGAAGTTAGAGACTTTTAGACTTTTGGAACTTTTGCTCAAGCCCATTGCATAGGCTATGAGCGTCCATGGACCTCCAATAAATCCTATCAATGATTTTTCTTGAGGCAATTTTGCTCTAGTTCTCTCCAAAGCTTCACCTTGAAAGGCTAAAGAATTTACATCAAAAGTATTATTAAATATTTCATGTGAATTTTCTTCGGTAAGTAATTGGTCAAATTTTGGTCCAGGAGAATAAGTAAGTCCCATTCCTAAGCTTTCCAAAGGAAATAAAATATCACTAAATAAAATTGCTACATCAAAATCAAAAGATTCTATTGGTCCCAAGGCCGTTTCAGCTGCTAGTGAAGGCGACTTGCAGAGTTCTACAAATGTATTTTTTGTTTTTAAGTTTTGATAGTGACTATGATACCTACCAGCTTGTCTCATGAACCAAATCGGAGGAACGGATTGGGGAATTTTTTCTAAAGCATTAACAAATTTTTTGTTAGTCATAAATTATAAATTTTCAGCTATTTCTAATGCAGCGTAAGTAAGGATGCAATCGGCTCCTGCCCTTTTAAAAGAAATCAAACTTTCTTTCATAACCTCTTTTGGTAGCCATTCTTTTTCGATAGCGCCTTTTAGCATCGAATATTCACCGCTTACCTGATAGGCAAAAGTAGGTATTTTAAAAGTTTCTTTGACTGCTGAAATGATATCTAAATAAGGCATTCCAGGTTTAACCATAACGATATCAGCTCCTTCGTTGATATCCATAGCTACTTCATGAAGGGCTTCGGATTTATTTGCAGGAGACATCTGATAAGTGTCTTTAGTTTTTTTACCAAAATACTTTGCAGATTCAACAGCATCTTTGAATGGCCCATAAAATTTTGAACTATACTTTGCAGCGTAAGAAAGAATTACTGTATTTTTAAAATTATTTTCTTCAAGACAGTTTCTGATAACTCCGATTCTTCCGTCCATCATATCTGAAGGCGCTATGACGTCAGCGCCAGCTTTAGCAAGCCCTAATGCTTGCTTTTCAAGCGCATTAAGAGTCAAATCGTTATCGACATCATTGTCCTTTCCTAATACTCCATCATGGCCGTGATCTGTGTAAGGATCTAAAGCAACATCAGCGATAACGATCAAGTCTGGAAAAGATTCTTTTATTTTAGAAATAGAGATATTTAAAAAGTTATTTTCATTTAAAGCCTCTTGCCCTTCTTTATTTTTTTTCTTTTCGTCTACTACCGGAAATACTGCGACTGCCTTTATTCCAGAATCACTTATTTTTTTGATTTCTTCTTCGATCACATTTGAACCAAGCCTATTTATGCCTGGCATCGAGTCTATGCCTTCATGGCCTGTAAGATTTTCTTTGATAAAAATAGGTTGAATAAGATCATCTACTGAAATTCTTGATTCAGCGACCAAAGATCTTAATCCTTTTTTAGAGCGAGTTCTCCTGAGTCTTGTACTCGGAAATGATCTCAATATATCCTTCATAATTATTGGATCGCAATCTTACTTTGCTAGCTTAACTTTTTCTAGCCAATCTTGATAATTTTGATAAGGATAAACTTTTCCAGGTATTAACTGGTTTATTTCATCAAAAGTTTTACCAATTCCACATGAATGGTTTGCGGTTTCTATCGAAGGAAATTTGTCAAAAACTAATTTAAAAGAACTGGCGCTCATCCAGTAAAAATGTGAGTTTTCCTCAATATTATCTGGCATTTCTTTTGGAATAAGTTCGTACGTTGAAATTAGGGACAATTTATCTTCCTCAGCATCTTTATGAGAGAGTTTGTACCATTTGGTTTCGTCAAAAATATCTATGGGAGGATTCTCTTTCTCGCCCAAACTATCTGAAGATCCATTAACCCAAACTCCTTTTTTTGCTATCTTCTTCCAAGTCTCAATCCCACTCGTCCAAATTAGGTTTGATTCAGAAATATTGTTAATGTTTTCTAATGCATTTCCTCTACTAACAAAAATTCCGGAGTTCTCTAACTTAGATAATTTTATTTTATCTTCTGAAAAAGGAATCCTTTCATATAAGCTTGGCGAGTCTTCTAAAGGGAAATAACTAGATACTTCCTTTATTTCATTTTGATACTTAAGTTTTGGTTTGAAATAAGTTTCAGATAATTTAAGACCCTGTTCTGTTTCTCCCTTTAAGTAAATCATCTGCCCCTTGGAAGTATTAATAGCAGTAACGCCTATTTTTTGATGGCAGCCGCCACCATATTTTTTTAAAATTTGCCTTTCTGTATTAACAGTTTCAAAAACATCCTCATTTTTAATTTTTTTTAAAGTATTTTTCACACTTTCGTTTGAAGAAGCGACTTCGATTGCTAAAGCACCTTGCGCGGGCGCTGAAGGGTTTTCTGAAAGAGGAAGCAGCATCCATTTAAATTTTTTAAAAATAGCAAGTAAATCGGGTTCTTCATCCATGAATTCAGAAGCTTCTATAAGTCTTTTAAGGGCAGCAAAGGCAATCACCAAGCCATCGTCGTCAGAATTATAAAATTTTCTTACACGAGTTTGAATGTTTCCTCTTATGTCTTTAAAAATTATTTCTTCAGGTGTCCAAGGAAGAGCAAAGGGAAGAAAATTGGAAAGATTTTCTTTTCTCCTGGGGGAAGAAGTGAAAATAGTAATATTTTTTTTTCTTATAGAAGAGCTTTTAAAAAAAAGTAAATCTCTAGGATCCTCTCTCTCGATTGTAGAGAAAATTTCTGTGCCTTCCAACATTTCAACTGGCAAGTCTTTCCAGGAATGTACTGCAATGTCAGCATTTAAATTCAATAATTCCTCTCTAATATCGTTTGTAAAGACTCCTGCATCAGGCATTTGGTGCAAAGGTGTCATTAGATCAATATCTCCTGAAGTTTCTTTTGTAATTAATTCAAATTTGAAGTCATCCACCTTTGTATTAATTTTATCTGCAACCAATCTCGCTTGGATTTTTGCTAAAGTACTTTTTCTAGAAATTATTTTCATAATCTTTTATATAACTTATTAATATATAAGGAGTGTAATTATAAAATTTATATCTATTAATTAGTACTTTCATTTATACTCCAAATGTAAGCTATTCTATTTTTAAATGAATTATAAAAAATACTTCTCTGACGAGTTAACCTCTCTTAAATCTCAAGGCCTTTACAGAAAGTTTAGACAAATTAACCGTAATCAAGTTAATTTTCCTAAAGCAACTGAAAGATTTGAGGGCAAAGAAAGAGCAGTAGAGGTTTGGTGCAGCAATGACTATTTAAATCTTAGCCAGCACCCCCTAGTGATATTAGAATCAGTTAAAGTAGTAAAAGAACTTGGAACGGGTTCTGGTGGAACAAGAAATATTTCTGGCACTTCCTCTTATCATGCAGACTTAGAATCAGATCTAGCAGAACTTCATAACAAAGAAGCTGCTCTATTGTTTCCTTCAGCTTACACAGCCAATCAATCCACCTTGTGGACGTTGTGCAAAAAACTTGAAGGCTGTGAAGTTTATTCAGACGAATTAAATCATGCATCAATGATTCAAGGCATTAAAAATGCGAATGTGACCACTCATGTTTTCAAACACAACGACATAGAACATCTAGAAGAACTTTTGAAAACTTCTAATGCCAATACTCCGAAATTAATTGTTTTTGAATCTTTATATTCTATGGAAGGTTTGAGATCACCAATTAAAGAAATTGTTAGGCTCGCAAAAAAATATAATGCTCTTACTTATTTGGATGAAGTTCATTCAGTTGGTCTTTATGGGCCAGAAGGAAGAGGAATCGCTGCTGAATTAAATGTTTCTGATGATATAGACATCATCAATGGCACCTTATCAAAAGCTTTTGGCCAAATGGGCGGTTATATCGCGGCAAATTTAGACATTATTGATTTCATTAGAAGTTTTGCACCAGGATTCATATTTACTTCTTCAGCAAACCCAAGCATTGCTGCCGCATCAATTCAGGCGATCAAAATAGCTAAAAAAGCGGATATCTTGAGAGCTAATATAAGAGCAAACTCCGATTTAATAAGAGAAGGTCTTACAGAATATGAGATACCTTTTCTTGCAAACGATAGTCACATAATTCCTATCCATCTATATGAACCTGAATTATGTAAACAAGCCGCTAATGTTTTAATTGAAGAGCATGGAATATATATTCAACCAATATTTTATCCAACCGTTCCTAAAGGTGATGAAAGATTTAGGGTCACAATTACACCAAAGCACTCGGCCTCAGATGTAGAGAGCTTTGTTCGATCTTTAGATAAGGTATGGAGTGGTTTAAATCTAAAAAGGCTTCCAAAAGTATCCAATAAAGTAGAATCTAAGGTTTCTAAAATATATTAATTAATTTTTAAAGAAGAACCCAGGATCTCTGCTAACCTGGGTCCTAAATGATTTGCGCTATTTATGGTGAGTTTATAAATAATAAATGTAAGTCCTATTATTTATGAGGGTACACAAATCATATTCTTTAAAAAGTTCTCCTAATTGATACTCTTGCATTCATTTCTTCACCAACAGACGCTTGATGTGTTGAATGGGAATGAGGGAAGTAGGTCTCATCAGTAAGGTTCTCAATGTTCGCTTGAATAGTAAGATCTTCGGCTAATTGATAGAATACAGACACATCAACTCTAGTATAGCTAGGCAAATATGGTGATGCTGAAGTACCAATTTGTGAATCGCCTTGTGAAGTTACACCAAAACCTATGGCAAAATCAGGGTTGACTTGATAATTGGCAAAAGCAGTAAAAGTATAGTCAGGTATTTCTCTACTTTGCTCTTCATTGGCTGCTTCAAAATCAGCATAACTCATTGATAACTCAAGTTGATCAGAAATACTTCCTGACAATTCAATTTCATAACCATCAACTTCTTTGTTAACCATTCCATATTGTTCATCTACACCATCAACGGTTCTAGATTTCATTTGAGTGCTTTCTGCATCGAAATACGCTGCGGTTAAAAATAAATCATCAGATAAAGCGACTTTTAAACCAATTTCCATATTTTCAACTTCATCTGCATCCAAAACTCTCCCAAGTGTAGAATCGTTAGTCATTTTTTTGTACTGTTCTCCAGCTTTAGGTGAAAAGGTATCGCTATAACTTAAATAAACCGAAGTATTTTCTTGAGGTTTAAATATTATCCCTGCTCTTGGTGAAAATAAGTCCTCAGTTTTGGTATACACCGTATTAGAAGCTTTGATGTCGGTTACAGAAATTTCGTAATCATCATAACGACCACCTATAAGAAGTTTTAAACTATCAGAAAAGTCTATTTGGTCTTGAATAAAAATAGAAGTGACTTCATATTCTGTTGTAGTTCTGCTGCTTAAACTTGAAGTAAAATCAAGAGTTACTGCGGCTCCAGCTTCATCTTTGTTAAAAACTCCTGTTCTGATATCAGAAATTAGGAAAGTTTCTCTATCATACTTTGGAGCTTGCTTATTTCCTGTTGGATAAATACCTGAAGGATCATTGGCAAGAGGAGCAGCTCCAGCATTAGTAAAGTATGTGTTGAACCTATGATTAGCATTGTCAGTATCAACTATTTCTGCTCCTACTAATAAAGTATGTGTTGCAGAACCAGTTTCAAACTCGTTTACAAAGTTTAATGAGAAAATTAAATTATCTCTCGAGGTTGGATCCAAGTAACCATCTAAAGCAACTTCTCCTGCTGCAGCATCATATCCGGCTGCATATAAATTTTGATACATTTTCTCGAATTCACTTTTAGTAGCGGTAAAGATTAATTTTGAAGTATCCGAAAAATCTCTTGTTAGAGAAGCTCTTAGAATGTCAGCTGTCAAAGTAGTAGTGTTTACTTCAGGATAACCAAAGACTATATCAACCAATGCTTCTACAGGTTCTCCATTTGCAGTAGGTATTCCACGGTCAATAAATCTTTCATGATCGGCATACTCGTAAGAAACATCAAGAACAGTCGAATCATCAAGTTTAACTTTTAAGGTTGGATTAAAACCTGCGCGGTCTCCTTCATAATAATCTCTGTGATTATCTAGATAGTCTCTGTGCATCATTATTCGAAGAGATCTATTTTCGTTAATTGAAATATTATAATCTGCAGTAAAATCATAAGCACCAAAGGTATTAGAGCCGATAGCAAAAGATCCAAAGGTCTCTCCTAATACTCCTTTTTTGGAAACTCTGTTTACAACGCCGCCCGTTCCACCGCGACCAAATAGTAAAGCATTAGGCCCTCTGAGTATTTCTACTTGTTCTACGTTATATAAAGAACGGTAGTATTGAACGTCGTCTCTAACACCATCTTGAAAAAAATCTGCTGTCGACCTATTACCACGAAAAACAATTGCATCTCTATGCCCTTCTCCTTGAGAAGTGTTTACACCAGGCGTGTATCTAACTAAGTCTCCTAATTCGGTGAAACCACGTCTTGCGATCTCGTCGTCTGTAATGATGGATACCGAAACAGGTACATTGATTACGGGTACTGGAGTTTTTAATGCATTAACTTGATCAGAATAAAGTACGTTACCTTTTACGACCAATTCCTCTTCCTGAGCAAATAAGCTTAAAGAAGCAAGAATACCAAATGTTACTAATAAGCTTGTAATGATTATTTTTTTCATAAGAAAATTCCTCTAATTTTCTAGTTCTGTAGATGATAATGATTCTCATTATTAATACAAATGATAATGAGAATGATTATCATTTTATATATACTTATTACCCTTAGTTATAAAGGTACAGTGTTAAAAAAGGTACTAACTGATTAAGTTGAGGCTGGATAAAATTTGCGCCAGGTGTATAAACCAAAAACCAAGGAAATGAACCACAGGATCAATTCATAATAATTAGGATTACTATTGTATCCAAAGAATCCTTTTAAAAAAGCCCCTACCCTTCCTGAGTCATGAAATAAATGAGTATATTTGCCTTCACCTTTAATGTCGTAAGTGTAAAGCCAGCTTTGATCCTGCTCAGATAATTCAGATTTAGGCTCAAGGATATTCCATGGCCTTGAGATATCTGATTTAGATTCATACCCAACTAACGACAACTGATCTGATTTAGCCAAATAACTTTCGATTTCGTGAGTTCCATAAGCAACCATCCCCGAAGCTAACAATACTAGTAAAAGTGTAGTCGCTTTGAAGAATTGTCTTATGTCAAATCTTTTCCCTTGAACTACGATCAAGTAACTTATGGCAATAGCAAGAGACATCCCTAAGAAAAAGCCCAAGTAAGAAAAGCTTCCAGTCAAAGAAAAGCTTCCGATAAGAAACACTACAGTTTCAAAACCTTCTCTAAGAATGGAGAAAAAGACTACAAAGAAAACTCCCCATGTAGAGGTCAAAGCAGCTTCTGTTTGTCCCTCCAAAGCGTTTCTGCTACTAACGTGTTTAGACAACCAAAAAATTACATACCAAATTAGTCCAGCGGTAATAAACATAAAAATAGCTTCGAACAAGGCTTTAAGAGAATCATTACCAATGGCTTCTCTTCCTAATATGACAAAATAAGCTACGATGAGACTTGCAATAAGTGAGGCGATTACTCCAAACCACAGCTTGGCTATAGCTCCACTAATATTCTGCTTAGCTAAAAAAACGTAAATTATTCCAACAATTAATGAAGCTTCAAGAGTTTCTCTAAAGACGATGATGAATTCATTCATAAAAACGAGATGATAATAGTTCTCATTAAAAAAGCAATTTTTTTTGGTGGGCCCGGGAGGACTCGAACCTCCGACCAACGGATTATGAGTCCGCTGCTCTAACCAACTGAGCTACAGGCCCTCAAGACTATTCGTCTAAAAATCCTTTGAGGTGTCCGGATCTTGATGGGTGTCTTAATTTTCTTAGAGCTTTTGCTTCAATTTGTCGAATTCTTTCTCGAGTGACATCGAATTGTTTGCCAACTTCTTCTAGAGTATGGTCCGTGTTCATACCGATCCCAAATCTCATTCTTAAAACTTTTGCTTCCCTGGCAGTCAAGCTTCCTAAAACTCCACCTGTTGCCTCTATTAAGTTAAATTCTGTCGCGGAATCTATGGGTGAATCTAATAATGGATCTTCGATAAAATCTCCTAATGTTGTATCGTCTTCATCGCCTATTGGCGTCTCAGTTGATATAGGTTCTTTTGCAATTTTCAGTACTTTCCTAATTTTGTCTTCTGGCATGTCCATCTTTTCGCTAAGTTCTTCTGGTGTTGGTTCTCTGCCATTTTCTTGAAGCATCTGTCGAGAAATTCTATTTAATTTATTTATCGTTTCAATCATGTGCACCGGTATTCTTATTGTTCTTGCCTGATCAGCAATTGATCTTGTAATTGCTTGTCGGATCCACCAAGTGGCATAAGTTGAAAATTTGTACCCTCTTCGATATTCGAATTTATCTACTGCTTTCATTAACCCGATATTTCCTTCTTGAATTAAATCCAAAAATTGTAATCCTCGGTTGGTATATTTTTTAGCAATTGAAATTACAAGTCTTAAGTTTGCTTCGATCATGTCTTTCTTAGCCCTTCTAATCTTTGTTTCTCCTTTTGTCATTTTAGAAGCCAAAGATTTTATTTCAGCAACCGAAAGTCCAATTTCATCTTCAATGTTTTTAATTTTATTTTGTAATGACTTGATATCATCTACGTGATCATTGAGCTCTCCAACGTAATTTTTTTTACTCTTAAAAATTGGATCTAAAAACTTAAGATTGGTTTCGTTTTCCCTAAAAATATCAAGAAACTCTTTTCTAGGCATTTTGCTTTTTTGAACACATAAGTTGTAAATGTCTTTTTCAATGCCTCTGATCTTTCTTGCCAACAATCTTGGTCTAAGTGAAATGACTTCAAACCTTTTAGGAGATAATTTTAGGAATTTAAAAATATTGCCAAGCTTTTCTAATTCTTTTGCTGCTGCTTCGTTGTCTCTACCTTTTTGGTCAATGATTTTCTCGGTTTTATTAAATTGCCTTTTCAGTGATGACAAACGTTTTTCAAGTTCTTGTAAATCAATTCCAGCAGCTTCTTCATCTTCTTCATTTTCATTAATGTCACCATTTTGTCCCGCCTGAGGTCCAGGCAAGACTTCTTCCTCTTCATCCATAAATCCAACAATGAGATCAGAAATTCGTTTGTCTTCTTTTTTGATTAAAGCGTATTCAAGGAGAAACTCTTCTATAATTCCAGGAAATTGTGCACAAGAATGAAGTAAATCTCGGGCTCCCTCCTCTATGCTTTTTGCAATGACAATTTCACCTTCTCTGGTCAGCAAGTCTACGGATCCCATTTCTCTCATGTACAGCCTTACAGGATCAGTAGTTCTGCCAACTTCAGATTCGATGGCTCCCATTTCATTTTCAGTAGGTTCAGGAGCCACTGGTTGACTAATGGCTTCCATAGCCTCAGATCCTTCCTCCGGAGCGTTTTCAACTACCTGCAAACCTAAGTCGTTAATGGTTTGAATTACTTCATCTAATTGATCTGGATCTGAAACATCTTCAGGGAGAAAATCATTTATGTCTGCAAAAGTTATGAATCCTTGTTCTCTACCTTTTTCAATTAATTCTCTCAGTCCATTATTTTCAATGTCTTCATCGTACATGTATTTATTAACCTCAAAAAAAGTATGGAATTATATCTTAAAACCAAAAAAAATTATC
Source organism: SAR86 cluster bacterium (assembly GCA_023703675.1). Taxonomy (NCBI): domain Bacteria; kingdom Pseudomonadati; phylum Pseudomonadota; class Gammaproteobacteria; species SAR86 cluster bacterium. The sequence continues at coordinate 1,021,781 of CP097974.1, forward strand.
AAAATTATCTATATCTCTCTTAAAATTTTGATTTCAGTTTCATCTAAATTCTCAAAATTTTCCAACAAAATTTTCTTAAGTTCTATTTTTTCTCTTTCTTTCATATTACCTTCAAAATGCTTAGTCTTCAGACTTTCCAGGAAGCTAGTTTTGTTATTTTTTTGTAAAAAGTTTACAGCTTGGATTATGTATTCTCTTGCTGAATCCGGAGAGATTAAATTCCTATCTTCCGTTAGATTAATTAAAAAACTTTTTTCTGATTCAAAAGCATGAAGAATCATCGGAAATGTTGGCTTTTCTTTAGATCTTAAAAAGTTTATAAATTTTGAAACGAATTCATCTTTAGAATCTAACAGGACATTTAATTCCTCTAGATGGCCCATTTCTGGGTTATCAATAAGTGTTTTGATGATACTTTTTGTAACCTTGTCTAACTCAAGATCATTTTGTTTTTCTTTTGTAATTTTTACCTTTTTCTTATCAATTAAATTTTTTCCTTCGTTCTCAAGACTAATATTTACTTTTTTTGAAAATTCCTGAATTAAAATGTTTTTATAGTTACTTGAAGGCATTGAAGAAATTAAACCCAGAAATTCTTTTGCTGCCGCAGCTTTATTTTCAAGTGTTTCATCATATTTATTCAAAATGATTTCAAATAAATATTCAGATAAAACTTTTGATGAATCTATTCTTTTTTCAAATTGTTCTTTCCCTTCCTTTTCTAACAAACTTGAAGGATCTTCGGAATCTGGCAGAAATAAAAATTTTAATATTCTGCCGTCTTTTATGATTGGCAAAGCGATCTTCATAGCAGATTCAGCTGCCTTCATGCCAGCTTCATCTCCATCAAAGCAAAAGATCACTTCATCAACATGACTGAATAATTTTTCAAGATGATTCTTGCTAGTCGCTATTCCTAGAGTAGCAACTGCATAGGAAATATCGTTTGAAAATAGTGACAATACATCTGTGTAGCCCTCAACTACGACCATTCTTTTTAAATTCCTATTTTTATTTAGCACCTCATGCAATCCATAAAGCTCTTTTCCCTTCTTGAAAACTTCTGTTTCTGCAGAATTTAAATATTTGGGCATTTCATCTTCAATTACTCTTCCGCCAAAACCTATCACATGACCTTTTTTTGATTTTATTGGAAAAATAATTCTATTTCGGAATGTATCGTAAATTTTGTTATTATCATTTTTTTTAAATAAACCAACTTCATTTTTAATAAAATCTTTTTTGTCAATTTTTAAAAAATAATCGTGCAAGTTTGCCCACCCTGGTGGAGAAAAGCCCAGCTCAAAATCATGTATTACCTCATCGCTAATTCCTCTTTTATTCAAATATTCTTTGATTAAAGGTCCCCCAGGGTGATCTGAAATTTGTTTTACATAGAAATCCTTTGAAATTAAATTCGCTTCAACTATTTTTTTATATTTTTCAAAAGACTCACCTTGAACCCTCTGAGGAAGTTCTAAACCAGCATTAGTCGCCAAAGTTTCTACCGCATCTAAAAACTCTTTTGATTGATAATTCATCAAAAATCCTATTGCGTTGCCTGAAGCTCTGCATCTAAAACAATAATAAAATTGTTTTTGCGAGCTGACGCTGAAGGAAGGATTATTGCCATCTTCACAGAAAGGGCAAAGAGACCAATGATCTTTACCTTTCTTTTGAAGTGGAACAAAAGAGTCAATTAAAGAAACTATATCTGTCTCGTCTAGTACCCTTTGGATAAAATTGTCTGGTAAAAAACCTGCCATTTAAAGTTGTTCTCTTAAATAAGATTCTAAAGTTAATTTTGCTGCATATCCATGCGAATCTTCAGGAAGGAACAAATTATTATTTCTTTTGTCTATTTTATATTCCATAGAAGTCAAAGTTTCATCTTGAAAAAAAATTTCAATATCTATTTCTAAAGCTAATTTTTTTGAAAATTTTTCTATCTCTTTGCACATCTTGTTCATTGTTCCGTCGATATTGTAAGGCATACCAAATACTATCCTGTTAATACCCCACTCATCACAAATCTCGATAATTTTTTTCAAAAGTTTAATCTTCCCTTTGTAAGAGAATGAAAAAAAAGTATTTGAGGACTTAGAAATTGAGTTACCTATGGCAAAGCCAACATGTTTTATTCCATAATCAATGCTGAGAATTTTTAAAGTCACGTTTTAGGCATCCCAAAATTCCAATCCCGTACAATAGTAATTTCAGAAAATTCTTTCATTGAAGCATCGAAAGGTAAAAAAGGTGATGCCATTTCTAAAATTTCTATGGCTACATTATCTAGAGATTTATTTCCTGAAGATTTTAAAAGAGTGTAATTTATTAATTCACCTTGTGAATTTAATGTTGCCGAAAGTCTTAAAGAAACAAATTCATTTTGAGTAAAATATTTTTTAAATGCAGTATTCCCTATGCTTTCAATTTGTCGTTGCCAAGCGCTTACGTATAAATTTGCAGCCTTGTTGATTTCATTTTTTGTCAAAAGTTTTTTTGCAAGTTGGCCTTCTTTTAATTCTTCAAAACTGTTGCCAAGTTTTGTTATTTCAAATTTTGGAGCTTGATCAAATTCTTTGTACTCAGAGAAGTTTAAATTCACACTTACAATATTCTCTTCAATTATTTTTTGATTTGGGACAAAACTCAAACCAATTATGAAAAAAGAATGAAGACTAAAAGAGATAAAAAGGAAAACATAAATTTTCAATTTCATTTTTTGATATCTTTTAATTGATTCACGAAGATTTTAGCTAAATTCTCTCCCGTTTGATCCATCAATTCTCTAAAACAAGTTGGACAAGTAATGTTTATTTCAGTTAAAAATCCTCCAACAACATCTAAGCCTGCAATATAAATGCGTTCTCTAATCAGATCTTTTCTCAAAGAATCAACAATTTCTTTATCTCTATCATTCAATAGCTCAGTGAAGGCTTTCCCTCCAATGGCTAAATTTCCTCTGAAATCTCCTTCTGGTGGTTTTCTAAGAACAACAGAATTAGGAGGCTCGCCATTGATGACTAAAATTCTTCTATCTCCAGAATAAACGTCATCAATAAATTTCTGCATCATAAACATTTCTTGATTATTGTCAGAGACATTTTTTAATACTTCTTGATAATTTTCAGAAGTAATTTTTTGCACACCATTACCCCCCATTAGGCCGAGAGGTTTTATGACAGTTTTTTTATGCATCATTACAAATTCTTCCATTATCTTTTTATTTGCAGTTACTAATGTGTCTGTAATCAATTTAGGATAATTTAGAATGGAGAGTTTTTCATTGTAAGTTCTCAAACTTGACGGGCTATTAATGACCGCAAGGCCGTTTTTTTCTGCTGATTCTAATACGTATGTATTGTTAATAAAGTTCATATCAAACGGAGGATCTTGTCTCATAAGTACAGTGTCTAAAGTATCTAAAGAAATTTTTTCTTCTTCACCTAATGAGTACCATTTATCTTGATTCATGTAGACTTCTGCTCTTTGAATCAATGCCATAGGCGTTTGATTGGAAAAGAATAAATTCCTGTGATCTATATAGAAGAGTTCATGTCCCTGCTCTTGTAACTCAATCATTAATAGCAAGGTCGAATCCTTAAAATAATTTATTTCTGAAATAGGATTCATAACTACTCCTACCTTAAACATTTAAGACACCTCTTTTAAAATTTTTAACATAGATAATACTACTATTGGCATGGATTCTGTTTTGATAATCAAATCGCCGCAATTTATTCCGATAAAGCCATTTTCTTCAAATAGTTTTTTTTCTAATGCAGTAAATCCGCCCTCTGGACCAATACCTATATCTATGGAGGGAGTAATTTTTATGTCTTTCATACTCAATTCTGCTTTAGGATCTAAATAAAATTTAGATTCAAAATCTGAAGTCTCTATCCAGTCTTTTAATTGCATTTGGGAAATTTTTGGAATCCAATTTAACCCGGACTGCTCGCAAGAGCTGGCTGAAATTAAGCCCCATCGATGAAATTTTTCTTTTTTAAAATCTCTTAGTTTCGTTCTATCGCATATAAAAGACGTTAGCGAATTAACTCCAAGCTGAGATGAATCTTTTACGATTTTATCGAAATTTTTTACATGCGAAACTCCTAGATTCACTTTAAAAGAGGGAGGGTTGTCTTTTTTTATGATTCCACTCAATTTAATAGTAATAAAATTTTTTTTTATATTTTGAATTTCTCCTGAAGTTACACATCCCCTGCCATTAAAGATTTCAACTTGATGCCCTTCTTTTAGTCTCACAACTTTCAAATGATTTGATGACGCAAGGCTTAAATTAATCAAAGAATTAGACTTAATATTTTGTGGATAATATATCCTGGGTATCCTCATTCAGTTATTATTCCTAATCTTGATTAAAATTACACTATGACAGAAATAATATTAGTGAGACATGGAGAAGCATCGGCTTCTTGGCAAGAATCTACCGATCCTGGATTAAGTGAATTAGGAAAACGCCAAGCCGAAGAATGCGCTAATTTGCTATTGAATATTAACGAAATAGATAAGTATGAACTTGTCTCAAGTCCTCTCAAAAGAGCTATCGAGACAGGATCAAAACTTAAAGAAAAACTTAAGGGAAATCTAGTTATAAACTCCTCGTTTGCTGAGATACCCTCTCCAGGAATTTCTTTAAAAGATAGACAAACTTGGTTAAGAGAAATTTTTAATAAAAAAATATCGAATTTAAAAAAACCTCAAGCAGAATGGAGAAAAAATATAATTAACAAAATATGGCAAATTGAAAATCCTACGGTTATTTTTTCCCATTTCATGGTGATAAATACTATAGTAGGTTATGTGAAAAAGGATGAATCTATGGTTTGTTTTTATCCAGATAATTGCTCAATAACGAAATTAAATAAGTCCGAAGACGAAATTCATTTAACAAATTTAGGAAGTGAATTGTCTTCAAAAATAAACTGAAAGAACCATTGAACGAAGAAAAGAAAACTCTCAAATATCAAGTAGGTCTTTCAATGAGAAGATACTTCAAAAATCTTGATGGAAATAAACCTAAAGACGTATTCGAAATGGTTATGAAAGAAGTGGAAAAACCACTGTTAGAAGAAGTTATGATTCATTGCAATTGGAATCAATCAGAAGCTTGTAAAATGCTTGGAATAAATAGGGGCACGCTAAGAACTAAATTAAAATTTCACAAACTCATTTAATTATGTCCAAGAACACTTCGGTAAAAATAAAACGTGCTTTATTAAGTGTTTCAGATAAATCAGGAATAACCGAATTAGCTAAATCTCTTGAAAATGGAGGCGTAGAAATAATATCTACTGGAGGAACGCTAAAACACCTGGCAGATGCAGGTATTAAAGTAAAAGAGGTTTCAGATTTTACTGGCTCTCCTGAAATGATGGAAGGAAGAGTAAAAACTCTTCATCCAAAAATACATGCGGGAATATTATCTAGAAGAGAAAAAGATTTAGATGAAGTTAAAGAAAACTTTATTGAAGAAATTGATTTAGTAGTGATTAACCTTTATCCCTTTGAAGAAACAGTTAAGAAAAGAGTTTCAATAGAAGAAACTATTGAGAATATAGATATTGGAGGTCCAACCATAATAAGAGCTGCTGCAAAAAACTTTTATTACGTAACAGTACTTTCATCGCCTGAAGACTACCCTGATTTCATTGATGAATTTAGTAAAGATAATGAAGTAAATTACAAGACTAGATCTGAATTAGCGCGTAAGGCTTTCGATAAAATTTCAAAATATGACCTGGCCATTTCTAAGTATTTTAGTCCTAATAAGAAGGAAAACTTTCCAGATTTAATTTTTGATAAATATAAAAAAATCAGTGATCTAAGGTATGGTGAAAATCCTCATCAAATTGCTGCTTTTTATGAAGATTCAAAAACCGAATCAAGCGGAATATCTTCTTCAAATCAAATCCAAGGAAAAGAGCTTTCCTATAACAATATTGCTGATACAGATGCAGCAATTGAATGTGTAAGTAATTTTTCCCTACCAACTTGTGTAATAGTAAAACATGCTAATCCTTGCGGCGTCGCCTCTTCAAAAGAAAATTTAAGCGCTTATAAGAAAGCTTTTGCCTGTGATCCCACATCGGCTTTTGGAGGAATAATAGCCTTCAATAATGAGATGGACGAACCCACCGCCTTGTTTATAAAAGAAAATCAGTTCGTCGAGGTTGTAGCTGCTCCAAGTTTCTCACCTGAAGCTTTAAAAGCATTTAATGATAAGAAAAATATTCGTCTTCTCGAAGTAAAAAATTTAAAAAAAAGTACAAGCGGTATTAGATATCATTCAGTTAATTCAGGTCTACTTTTGCAAAGCATCGATATCGGTGAAATTGGTATTAAAGATTTAAAAATTGTATCGAAAAGAAAAGCTAACGAAACTGAAATTGACAATTCAATATTCGCCTGGAAAGTTTGTAAATACGTAAAATCAAATGCCATCGTGTATGCAAAAGATAAGCAGACTTTGGGAATTGGAGCTGGACAGATGAGTAGGATAGACAGCGCAGAAATCGCCGTGAGCAAGGCCAAAAAAGCAAATTTGAATTTAAAGGATTCCTGCATGGCATCTGACGCATTTTTTCCTTTTAGAGACAGTATTGATGAAGCTGCTAAAAATGGAATTACTAGCATAATTCAACCTGGAGGTTCAATAAGAGACGAAGAGGTTATCCAGGCCGCAGACGAAAACAATATGATAATGATTTTTACTGGAATGAGACACTTCAGACATTAGATGGATGTTCTGGTAATTGGTTCTGGAGGGAGAGAACATGCGATAGCATGGAAAATCTCACAAAGTAAATTAGCTAACATAGTATTTATCGCTCCTGGTAATGCAGGAACAGAAAGAGAGGAAAAAATAAAAAATATAGATATTGAAGTTGACGATATCGATTCTCTTTTGTCATTTGCTAAAGAAAAAAAAATTGATCTCACAATAGTTGGACCTGAAAATCCATTGGTTTCAGGAATAGTCGATCGATTCGAGGAAGAAGGCTTATTTTGTTTGGGACCTTGCTCAAAAGGAGCAAGATTAGAAGGATCAAAAAATTTTATGAAAGAAGTACTTGTCGCAGCTAATATCCCAACTGCAAATTATGCAGAATTTGACACGGCTGAAACTGCTCTGGATTACTTAGATCATCAAAAAATACCAATAGTTATCAAAGCAGACGGTCTTGCCGCAGGAAAAGGTGTCGTTGTGGCTTTTAGTAAAAATGAAGCTAAAAAGGCAATTACATCTTTCATGTTAGATAAAAAATTAGGAAGCGCAGGTTCAAAAATAATTATCGAGGAATTCCTGACTGGAGACGAAGCAAGCTTTATAGTTCTAACTGATGGAGACAATATAATTCCGCTTGCTACTTCACAAGATCATAAACAAAGGGATGACAATGACAGAGGTCCTAATACTGGTGGTATGGGAGCATATTCTCCTACAAATTTAATTAATGAAGAAATGAATGAAGAAATTCTTGAATCTATTATCAAACCCACTTTGGAAGAGCTGAAAAAAAGAGGGATAACCTACAAAGGATTTCTTTATGCAGGTTTAATGATAGATAAAAATAAAATAAAAGTTTTAGAGTACAACTGCAGATTTGGAGATCCTGAAACCCAACCAATTCTCATGAGAATGAAAAGTGATTTTCTAGAAATGTGTTACAAAGCATGTGAAAAAAAACTAAATGACTTCGCAATAGAATGGGAGAAAAAAGTTTCCGTAGGAGTTGTTCTCGCTTCAGGTGGGTACCCAGAAAATTATAAAAAAGGCTATGAAATAAATGGGATCCCAAAGGATAACGATAATCTAAAAATTTTTCATTGCGGTACAAAATCTAAAGATGGAAAAATTTATACCAATGGTGGCAGAGTATTATGCATAACTTCTAAAGCGGAGGAACTAGATAAAGCCATAGATTTAGCATACGCAGCTGTAAGAAAAATAAATTGGCAAGGGTCTTTTTATCGCTCTGATATTGGACAAAGAAAAATCAATTAAACACTTTCTGAGATTAACGCTTTTAAAGCTTTTCCAGGAGAAATTTGTTTCATAAATAACTCACCAATTAAAAATCCATTAATTCCTGCTTCTGAAAGGATTTTTAAATCTGATGCATTGTTAATCCCGCTCTCAGAAATTAAAGTAACCGTTTCAGGGATATTATCTTTTAAGTCTATAGAATTCTGAATGCTTACTTCAAATGTAGATAGATTTCTATTATTAATACCGAGAAGATTTGGCGAGATGGTTAAAGCAGTTTCAAGTTCATATAGGTTATGTACTTCTACTAGCACATCTAAATTAATAGAAGAAGCATAATCAAAAAAGTCTTTCAATTGAAATTTATCCAAAGCAGCGACAATAAGAAGGAGACAGTCTGCTCCAAATGCCTTGGTCTCGATAATCTGATATTCATCAACAATGAAATCTTTCCTCAAAAGAGGAATCTCTACTTCTTTTCTAATCAAATCAAGATAATCAATGTCTCCTTTAAAAAAAGGCTTGTCAGTAAGGATACTTAAACAAGATGCGCCGTTTCTTTCATAGTCAGTTGCAATTTCTACTGGATTGAATTCATCTCTTATGATGCCCTTACTAGGCGAAGCTTTTTTTATTTCAGCAATAATCGCTTGTTGATTTAAAGAAATTTTATTCTGAATTGATTTTGTAAACTCTCTTTTTGTATATTGTTCCGACAACTCTTCAAGATCATGTAGAGATTTCTTCATTTTAGATTTCTGAATTGTATTTTTAGTCTCTTCTATAATTCTTTCTAAAATATTCATTTGAAGCTATTTGAGATTTCTATTAATGCTTGAAGTTTTTCATTTGCTTTTCCTGAATGTATTATTTTTTCAGCAATCGAAAATCCATGATCAATTGAACTCGCGAGGCCTGAAGTATAAATAATTGCTGCAGCATTTAATTTGATTATTTCCTCTCCAGCTGGGAAAGATCCGTCTAAAGTCTTCATAACTTTCTCATAACTATCTTTTGCAGAGGTAACTTTTAAAAGATTGATATCAAAATTTTCAATATCAAAATCCTCAGGTTCTATTTCAAACTCTATAATTTTATTTTTTTTTAATTCTGCGACATAAGTTTTTCTAGCAGCACTAATCTCATCCAAACCATCTTCTGAGTGGAAGACCAATGCTCTCTCAGCGCCAAGTTTTTTCAAAGTTTCAGTAATTGGGATTATCCATTTCTTATCAAATACTCCTATGTTTTGTTTTAATGCTCCTGCTGGATTTGTCAATGGTCCAAGTAAATTGAATATTGTTTTTTTTCCTATTTTTGCTCTGGCTGGCATGACAAATTTCATGCCTGGATGATGATTTTGAGCAAACATAAAACCTATGCCAACAGATTCTAAACATTTGGAAACCTGTTCAGAGTCAATTGAAATGTTTACTCCTGCTGCTTCCAGAATGTCAGCGCTTCCGCTTACTCCAGTGGAGGTTCTGTTACCGTGCTTTGCTATCTTTACTCCTCCAGCAGCAGCAACAAAAGCAGAACAAGTTGAAATATTCATTATATTTTTTCCCAAACCACCTGTTCCACAACAATCTACTAAGTCTTTAAGATTAGTATTAACTTTAATTGAATGTTTGCGCATACTTTTTACGGCGCCTACGATTTCTTCAACAGATTCACCCTTTTCAGACAATGCTTGAAGGAAAGAAATTATTTTTTCCTCTGAAATTTTTCCCTCGAAGATTGCATTAATTATCTGAAATGTTTCATCTTCACTAAGATCTGAGCCGCTAGTAACATTTGAAATTATTTTTTCTATATTCATTTTAAATCCAAAAAATTCGATAATATTTTTTTTCCATTTTGAGTTTTTATAGATTCTGGATGAAATTGAACGCCGGCTACTTTTAAACTCTCGTGATGGACGCCCATAATAATTCCGTCTTCAGAAGTTGCGTTCACAAGAACTTCATTTGGCAAAGAACCTGGATCAATAATTAAAGAGTGATAGCGAGTCACTGTAAAGTTATCGTCAATTCCTCTAAATAAAAAATTCGCGTCATGCTTAATTCTTGAAAGTTTCCCATGCATTGGAACGGGAGCCTTGATAATTTTTCCACCAAAAGCTTCACCTATTGCCTGGTGTCCTAAACAAACTCCAAGAATTGGAAATTTTCCTTTGAAAGTTTTTATAAGCTCTAGAGAAACTCCAGCCTGTTTTGGAGCACAAGGTCCGGGAGAAATAACCAAATATTCTGGGTTTAAATTCTGAACATCTTCTATTGAGATTTCATCATTTCTGAAAACTTTTACCTCTTGTCCAAGCTCGCCAAAATATTGAACTAGGTTATAAGTAAAAGAATCATAATTATCAATCATCAAAAGCATTAATCCATCTCCTCAAGAGCATTAAAGATAGATTGAGCTTTGTTTAAAGATTCTTGATACTCTGCTTCAGGATCTGAGTCGTGCACGATTCCTCCTCCAGCTCTTACTTTTAATACATTTTTTTGAATAATCGCTGTTCTTATAGCTATCGCTGTATCCATATTTCCCGTCCAAGAAAGGTAACCAATTGCTCCTCCGTAAACTCCCCTCCTATCGGGTTCAAGCTCTTCAATAATTTCCATTGCTCTTACTTTAGGAGCTCCAGAAAGAGTTCCTGCTGGTAAGGTTGCTTTTAGCACGTCAATTGCTGATTGTCCTTGTTTTAAGTCGCCTATGACATTAGAAACTAAATGCATTACGTGAGAGTACTTTTCAATAACCATTTGATCCGTCGTTTCAACGCTACCAATATTTGCAATCCTTCCTACATCATTTCTTCCTAAATCTATCAGCATTAAATGTTCAGCAATTTCTTTTTCGTCATTAAGTAATATTTTTGCTAATTCTTGATCTTCTGTTTCATCCTTCCCTCTTTTAACTGTTCCTGCAATTGGTCTCACGGTGACTTGATTATTTTGTAATCTAACTAAAATTTCTGGAGAAGCTCCTACAATATGAAGATCATCTATCTTAAGAAAATACATATAAGGAGAAGGGTTTAGCTTTCTCAGCGCCTTATAAAGAGACATTGGAGAACCTTCAAAATTTGTAGAGAATTCCTGACCATAGACAACCTGCATAACGTCACCTTCGAGAATGTAATTTTTAATTTTTTTTACGTTTTGTAAATAATCTTTTTTTGAAACTGACGAACTGAATTCAATTTTATTTTTTTTTGAGTTTTCTTGATCTTCAAGTGGTGTGTTAATTTGTTGGAGAATTTCATCTATTCTTGAATTAGCTAGCTTCTCATTTTTCTCAAAGTCGTTAACAATAATAAATAAATTTTTTTCATAATTATCATAAACTATTAATTCATCAGAAATCATCAAAGAAATTTCGGCATAATTTAATTGGGGTTTTTTAGAATTGCTAAATTTTTTTTCAATGTGTCTGATTGTGTCGTAACTAAAGTATCCTACTAGACCGCCGGTAAAATCTGGCAAACCTTCAATTCTTTCAACTTTTTGAGACTTCATAAAATCGTCAATTTCATCAAGCGGAGAATCAGATAATTTTATTTTTTTGTCTGTAGGCAACCCAATAATAGAATATTTGGCCCATTTCTCTCCGCCTTCAACGCTCTCAAAAAAATAAGAATTTTTATCATCCAAAAATCTCATGTAAATTTCTAAGGGAGTAATTTCTTCACTAGGAATTTTTTTAAAAAAAGTTTTACGTTTCATTTTTTATAAATTTTACTGATAATTCAGGCCAAATTTTTTTGATAATTCCCCCCTATTTGCTTCGACCACAATTATGGCTTCATGACAAATTCTTTCTTTTGAGTAGGGAATTCCTTTTTCAAGCACTAACTCCTTGTCCTGATCTATGAATAAAATATCTATCGGAATACTTGTATTTTTCATCCACATACATCTCACTTGTTCATCTTTCCACAGAAAATGAAGTTGGTGGTTCGGTTTTAATTCTTTCTTAAACATTAATCCTTTTTTTCTGTCAATGTCACTGATTAGAAACTTAACGCAACTTTTAGAATTATTGTCATAGGAGTAGTCTTCTTCGCAATTAGTTTCAGCAAATCCAAAAGCTGAATGGATGCTAAGAAAAATTATCCCTAAGAGTTTTAACCGCATGGGAATAATTTTTGTGATTGAAGATAGCGGATCCTGCGACAAAAGTATCTGCACCTGCTAGAGAAATTTGAGAGACGTTATCTGAATTTACTCCACCATCGACTTCTAAGCGTATTTTTTTCTCACTCTCATCAATCAAGTTTCTCAGATCTCTTATTTTTTCTATAACTTCTGGAATAAATTTTTGACCGCCAAATCCAGGAAAAACGCTCATCAATAAAACTATATAAAGATCCTTTAAAAATGGTTTTAAAACATTTAATGATATATCTGGATTTAAAACTAATCCGGGTTTGCAACCAAGATTTTCAATAAGCTCGAGAGACTTCTCAGGATCCTTAGATGCTTCAGGATGAAAAGTGATAGAAGTAGCACCGCTGTCAGCAAACATTTTAATAAGGTCATCTACTGGCTCTACCATTAAGTGGACGTCAATGGGACAATTGATATCGTTTTTTCTTAAAGATTCACAAACCATTGGGCCAACAGTCAGGTTTGGGACAAAATGATTATCCATAACATCGAAGTGAATCCAGTCTGCTCCGGCTCTGAGCACATCTTTTACTTCTTCGCCTAACCTTGCAAAATCAGCTGATAAAATTGAGGGGGCTATTACGTTTGATTGTTTAGACATTTTCAAATTTTACTATTCAGCGATTAAGACGTCTAACTCTTCGATATCGCTTTTTTCATTAATGTTTTTTACCACACCTTGAAAGACCTCCCCTGACAAAAGTTTTCTTTTAGCATAGGGCAATAATAAGTCTTTCCATAGTTCTTTATTGCTTGGAATCTCTTGAGGGATTATTTCTGGATTTATAAGAGATATTCCTGAATAAGTGTATTCTTTTTTACTCAATTCAATATTAATTTTGGAATCCAGTAAATCAAAATCTCCATGACGATTTAATTTTTCTCTTACTGAAATAAGATGAGCTTTGCTCTTTGTTTTATAAGAAATTAATCGTTGAAGGGGATAATTAGTCCATAAATCTCCACTCATAAGAAGAAAAGGTGAATTATCTAAATATTTTTTTGCATGAATTAACGCCCCGCCCGTACCTAATAATTCACTTTCTTCTGAATATACTATTTTCATATCAAAAGATTTTCCATTTCCAAAATATTTAATTATTTCTTCTCCTAAATAGTGCAAGTTAATTACAACTTCGTTAATTCCAGCGCTTCTAAGTTTTATTAAATTCCACTCCAATAAAGGCTTACCTTTAATTAATATAAGTGGTTTTGGACAATCATTTGTTAAAGGTTTAAGCCTTTCTCCTTTACCTGCTGCTAAGATAAACGCCTTCATATTAGAACTGCTTCCATTTTATTTTGAAGGGGATTTTTTAAATCAGTCATTCCAATAGATAAGTTTCTTAATTCATCATATTTTGCAGACGTATTGATCAAGTAGCCTAGTAATGTTGGAAAGTCTTTCAACCTTTCTTTTCTATCAAGTTCTTCAAAGACTTGAGAAAGTTTACCCAAAATTCTCACTTGTCTTTGAATACTTGCGAAATCAATATATTTGACTAAAGTTTCATATTTAAGTTCTATCCCAAGGTTTTCTTTGATTTTGTTCAAATAAATTTTATACCATTTGGAAACTCTTTCTTGTGGCCACTCATAATAGAGATCTTTAAATAGTGAAGCCAAATCTAAACCTATGGGACCATTCAAAGCATCTTGAAAATCTAAAACTCCTGCTTTTCCAGATGGAGTTAAAATTAAATTTCTACATTCAAAATCATAATGACATATCACTTGAGGCTGATCGAGTAATTCACTACACACAAATTCATATTTATCCTTTATTGAAGAGAGAATATTGTAATCAGAAAGTTCTAAAAAACTTTTATAAAAGAAGTCTTCGAATAGAATCCAATTATCACTAAATAATTTTTGATCTAGCCTGTTAAAATTCTTGACATCTTTCTTGATTGACTGAATATTTACCAATTCATTTATTGCCTTTTCGTAAAAATAATCTGGATCTTCTTGCAAATTATATTGATAAATATTGTCCCCAAAGTCTTCTACTAATATTAATCCGAGCTTTAAATCATATGAATAGACATTTGGAACATTAACACTATATTTTTTGAATATTTCCGCCTTGTCTACGAAAGAACGCACAGACTCATCAATCCCATGAGGAACAACCATCAAAATAATAGAGTTATAGTCTTTTGAAGTTATTCTAAAGAAGCTTCTCTGACTAGATTCAATTCTTAATTTTTCTTGTTTAGCAATCCTTCCAAAGTTTAGGTACTTTAAAGAGTTTTCAAGCCAACTATCTTGTTCAGAATTTATTTCTAGATTCAAAAAATGATCCTAACTATTTTTGGCTTCATCAGGTGCAGGAATATCTTCTGGAACAAAAAAATCAGGAGCAAGTTCTGCAAAAGGAACGGAAGCGTATTTAGAAAAATCTTTAACACCGTTTTCTGCTAAAAGATTGTCATCGATGCAGAAATTTCCAGAAAATTCGTTAGAATTTTTTGTCAATATTACATGTGCTGCATCAGCCATTATCTCGGGAGTTCTTGAAATTTTAGACATTTCATCTCCTCCCAAAACGTTTTGAACTGCAGCTGTAGCAATTGCTGTTCTGGGCCATAAGGCGTTAACTGCCACGCCCTGTTCTTTAAACTCTTCTGCCATTCCTAAAACACACAAGCTCATGCCGTATTTTGCAATCGTGTATGCGACATGATTAGAAAACCAATGGGGTTTCATGTCTAAAGGTGGGGAAAGATTGAGAATGTGAGGATTATCTGACTTTAATAAATGAGGTAAACATTTCTTGGATGTTAAGAAAGTTCCCCTAGCATTTATTTGATTCATTAAATCGTATCTTTTCATATCAGTTTGCAAAGTTCCTGTCAGCTGAATTGCGCTTGCGTTATTAATACAAATATCAATCCCTCCAAATTGTTCAGCTCCTGAGGAAACCGCATTATCTACCTGTTCCTCTGATCTAATGTCACATATAACAGGGAAAGCTTTTCCGCCGGCTTGCTCTATCTCTTCTGCAGCGGTGTAAATTGTTCCAGGTAGTTTAGGGTGAGGATCAGCAGTTTTGGCTGCCAAAATTATATTAGCTCCGTCTTGAGCTGCACGTTTAGCTATAGCCAGGCCAATTCCTCTGCTGGCACCAGAAACAAATAAGGTTTTATTATTTAAGTTTGTCATTTAATCTCCTATTAAAAATTGTATTTTAACCCCCAATAGCTTCTAATATCATTACAAACGTAATTTAATTATGTTTCCATTTTCCAATAACTACTTAAGCAAACATAAAATTTTTTTTCTAGTTCTTTTCTACATAACTGGAAATAATTTACTTTCTCAAAATATTAATTATTCGGCTGGAAAAATTTCGTCAGATGCAAATAAAAGACTAATTCTTGAACAATCTGTGAAATTGAATATAGACAATATTGCTATATCAACAGAAAAATTAATCATTGACCAAGAAAAAGAAATTGGAATTGCAAAAGAGATCTCATTCAAGATTGAAGAAAATAATTTTTGGGGAGAGGCAGAAAAATTAAATTTTTCGAAAGAAAATGTTTCTTTTCAAGATACAAAATTTTCCTTATGCCCTTGTTATGAAAAGATTTGGTGGATAGAAGCATCCGAAATAAAATTTTCAGAAGATAAGGAATCAATAGAATTCAAAGATGCCAAACTTATAGTAAATGAATTCACACTCGGTGCATGGCCAAGCGGCAGCTTTCCATCAAGCTCAAAAAAAAGAAGTGGATTTCTTCTACCAGAAATAAATATCTCAAATAAATCTGGAGTAGATCTTTCTGTGCCCTACTACATGGTAATAAAAGAAAATTTGGATACAACCTTTGAGCCTAGATACATAACTAAAAGAGGATTTGGTCTTTCAAACGAATTTAGATACTTAACAAATAAACTTAATGGAGTTTTAAATAGTTCAATTTTATTTAACGATAATGAATACCAATACGACTATACTGAAAATTCTTTTAGATGGGCGGTTGGTCTAAAGCATACACAAGTGCTTAAGAAAAATTTGTTTTTACAGATTGATTATGGAAACGTAAGTGACGCTTTTTTTATTAATGATTTTGGGTCTGACTTCAGCGGTGTGTCTAAAACTTTATATACACCACAAAAATTAGTAGTCTCATCTTTTACAGAAAACACTGAGACTAAATTAATTCTAAATTCTTTTAAAATTATTGATCCTATCGGAGCAAATCAATATCAGGAACTTCCTAAAATTGAATTTTCTTATTTTGATTCACTTGAGTCGTTTAACATAGGGCTAGAAACTAGTTTCTCAATTTATAGAAAAGGAGGAGCCTTTAGGGAAAATTCGAAAGAAAGAATAAAAGTGCTTAATTTAACTCCTAGTTTTAATTTTAGTCACCAAGGAAGAGTTCTATTTACTGAAATCTCTGGAAGAATAATTAATAGTGCATTTGATTTTGAAGGATTCACTTTTAATAGAACACAACCTCAACTAAATTTTCAGGTATCTGCCAATCTTCTCAGAGAAAATCCTATTGATACTGGGTATCTTAAACCATACCTGATCATAATGTATGCTCCCGAAAAAAATCAGAAAAATCTTCCTTTAATAGATTCTGGAATTTTTTTAGACAACATAAATCTAAACAATTCTCCTCTTTTTAGTAAAAACTTACTGCCTGAACAAAAAGACATAGTTTTTGGTTTCAAAAATACTATTTTCTCAAACAGTAAAAAATTATTTGATCTTGAAGTTTCAAAAAAGATTAGCTCTGTTGATGGCTTAAAATATTCCAATGAAGTTTTTGATTTGCCTGAGCCAATTGAAATAAATTTAAGAAATTATTCTTTGAAAAATACTATTCTAGGATTTAACCTTAAGATTGATGAAAAAAGTAAATTCAATACTGCGAATCTTAAGTTCTCTCAAAAATACAAGTCGTCCTCTCTGAAATTAAATTATTTTTGGGCCAAAAATATAACCTCTTATCTTTTAAATAATTTTTTTGAAAAAAAATTAAATCAAATAGATGCAGAATATAAATTTGAGTTTTCTGAGAAGTATTTGATGAGTACAAAGTTCATTTATGATATTGAAAATTCGAATCTGACAAATACTATTTTAGGTATGGAATATGAAAATCCAGGATTGAAATTAGGATTTGCATTAATTCATTCTAAAGAATTAGATTGGATAAAGGTTATTAATCAAAGTGTCTTTGAAAATTATAATCAAGAAAGTTTTAGAATTTATTTTGAATTAAAAGGTCTAGGATCTTTAGGAAGACCTGTAGAAAACTATCTTAAAAGAAGGACTTTGAACTAAAATAACCCCATGAAAATTTTAAAAATATTTCTTTTTTTATTTATATCCGACATTCTCTATTCTGAAAGAGTAAATCTAGACAAAATAATTGCCATTGCTGGAGATGGGATTGTTATGGAATCACAACTGAATGAGGCTAAGGAAAATTATCTTGAGAACTATAAAGTTGCAAATCCAACTCAACCTCTTCCCCCTGAAGATTTTATTGAAGAGAGAATTTTAGAAAACTTGATTATTGAAGAACTGCAAATCCAAAGAGCTTTTAAAGCCGGTGTGAGAATCAGTGATCAAGAATTGAATGAATCGATGTCGAGGCTAGCAGCTAATAATAATTTAAGTCTTTTAGACTTTAAGAAAGAAATAGAATCTCAAGGTCAATCTTATGAAAAACTAAGGAAAGAGATAAAAAAAGAAATGATCATTTCAAGAGTTCAAAGAGGAATGGTTGGTCCAAAAATATTTATATCTGATCAAGAATTAAATAACTTTATAAATTCAACTGACGGACAAAATTTATTAGTAGTAGAGTATAAATTGGATCAAATACTCGTAAAAGAAGAAGAAAAAGCAAATGAAATAATTTCTTCCTTAAATCAGGGAAAAGATTTTAAAAAATTAAAGTTAGAAAATGATCAATCTAAAGAAACTGAAAATGAAATTATTTGGAACAGAATTTCAAACATACCAACTTTATTTGCTGATACAGTAACTTCGATGCAACTTGGAGAGTTTCAAGGACCAATTAAAAGTGGTGCCGGATTTCATATCCTATTTTTAGAGGATAAAAGAGGCGATACAGTAAAAATTGAGGATCAAGTTCTTTCTAGGCATATTCTAATTCAAACATCTGAGGTAAGAAGCCAAAGTCAAGCTAAAAAACTTATTTACGAAATAAAGGAGAAGTTAATAAATGGAGAATCTTTTGAAATTCTAGCGAGACTTTACTCTGACGATCCTGGGTCAAAGTTAGATGGTGGGATACTAGATTGGTCTTCGACAGATAAATATGCCACTGCCTTTAAAAATGCTTTGGATAATTCTAAAATTAATGAAGTGACAGAGCCTTTTGAAAGTTCTTTTGGATGGCATATAGCTGAAGTCTTGGATAGAAGAAGTGAAGATGTTTCAATTGAAATCCAAAAAAATAAAGCATATAGAATTCTTTTTGAAAGAAAATTTCAAGAACAATTGGAAACTTCTCTTCAAGAAATGCGCTCTCAATCATTCGTAGAAATTAAAAAAAGAACATGAAACCGATCGCAATTAGTCCTGGCGATCCAGCTGGGATTGGTCCAGAGGTTTGCCTTAAAGCTTTAAATAAAAATATAAAAAATTTAAATAATTTTATTCTTATTGGTGATATTGAACATTTTAGATCACTGAATAATAGCCTGAAATTAGATCTTAATTTTGATTTAGAGAAAAAAACCACTAATACAGTTAAGGTGTTTCAAATTCCTTTATCTGAAAAAGTGAAACTTGGTATGCCAAGCTTAAAAAATGCTAAGTATACATTAGACGTATTATTAGAAGCTTCTCTGGGAACTCTAGAAAAAAAATATTCAGCCATGATTACAGGACCAATCAATAAAAGCACAATTAACGAATACGGTTTTGAATTCTCAGGTCATACCGAATTCCTTGCTGATATTTCTAATACTAAAAACGTTGTTATGCTCTTAGCAAATAAAGCTCTAAAAGTTGCATTAGCGACTACTCACCTACCACTTAAGGATGTCGCGGCTAAAATTACAACCCAAAGATTAGAAAAATATTTGAAAATTTTAAACAATGAACTTAAGTCTAAATGGAAAATTAAAAATCCAAAAATTTGTGTTTTGGGACTTAATCCACATGCTGGAGAAAACGGCTTTCTTGGAATAGAAGAAATGGAAATAATTAGTCCGCTAATAAAAAAACTTATAAAAGAAGGATTGAATTTATCTGGACCAGAATCTGCTGATACTGCGTTTGTCCCTAATAACTTAAAAAAATTCGATGCTTTTCTCGCTATGTTTCATGACCAAGGACTTCCAGTTTTAAAAGCTTTAGGGTTCGGTGATTCCATTAATATAACCTTAGGTTTACCATTTACAAGAATCTCCGTTGATCATGGCACTGCATACGAAATAGCTGATAAGTTTTGTGCAAACGAAGCCAGTGCAATGGAAAGTTTAAAAACTGCCTTAGATATTACTCAGTCAAAGTGATGAAAGAGATCTCTCCAAAAAAAAGATTTGGCCAAAATTTTATTAACGACGAAGTATTGCTCGGCGATTTAGTTGATTTAATAAAAGTAAAAAAAAACGACGATTTTTTAGAAATTGGGCCAGGATCAGGAAATTTAACTTCTTTAATTGTATCAAGTGCAAATTCCTGTTCCTCAGTAGAAATTGATAGAGATTTAATTTCTCTTTTAAAGGAAAAATTTAAAAAAAATGATAATTTCAAAATTATTAATGAAAATATTTTAAATTTTGATTTGAAAAAATATGTTTCAAATTTTAATCAGATTCGTCTTGCAGGAAACCTACCTTACAATTTGTCTAGCCCCATAATTGACTGGTGCACTAAAAATATTTTTCTCATTAAAGATATGCACTTTATGTTTCAAAAGGAGTTTGCGTACAGATGTGCCGGCAATGAAAATTCTAAATCTTACGGAAAATTAAGTGTTATTTGTAATTATTTATTTGAAGTTGAAATCCTTAAAGAAGTAGATCGAAGCTTTTTTGTTCCTATGCCTAAAGTTGATAGTTGTTTTGTAAAATTTGTACCTCGAAAAAAGAATGTAAATTTTGAAGAATTAAATTTTTTAAAAAAAATTTTAAACTTACTATTTAACTCCAAAAGAAAAAAAATCTCTAAACCTTTGTTAAAAATATTTGAAGCAAAAGATTTAGAAAATCTAAATATAGATCTAGATATGAGACCAGACCAGTTAAGCTCAAAAAAATTTTTAGAACTTACTAAATTGATGAAAAAATATGGCTAATTACGCAGTTGGCGACATTCAAGGGTGTTACAAAGAATTTGATAAAGGTTTAAAAAAAATAAACTTTAATGAAAAAAAAGATCGTCTTTGGATTTCTGGTGATATAGTCAACAGAGGTCCTGATTCGTTAAAAACTTTAGAAAGAATTTACAGTATTCGCTCAAGTGTAAATATTGTCTTGGGAAACCACGACCTACATTTCCTTGCTAGGCATTACGCAGATAGAAAATCAGCAAAAAATGATACATTAGAAGAGTTACTAGCAAGCTCAAAATGTGAAAAGTACGCTAAGTTTTTATTGAAACAACCATTTGTTTTTTCAAAAAAAATTAAACTCAAAAATGGTGATAAGAAAAAATATATTATGGTTCATGCTGGATTGCCTCATTATTTAACTTTTAAGGAATGTATGAATCTAAATAAACTTTCACAAGAATTTTTAAGTAAAAATCCAAAAAAAAATTTAAAAAAGATTTTCTTTCATCATCGAAAAAATAACTTCAAAATCATTTCTATGAAAGACAAACTTGCCTTTTTTATTAACGCAGTAACAAGAATAAGAATTTGCGATAAAGAAGGAAAAATTATGTTTGCTTTCAAAAAAGGTTTAAAGGATCTTCCTTTTAACTTTGTTCCTTGGTTTAAATTAAAAATAAGCGCTTTAACACGAAACGATCGACTAATATTTGGCCACTGGGCTGCATTGAACGGTAAAACAAATAAACAAAATATAATAGGCCTGGATACTGGATGTGTTTGGGGGAATAAACTTACTTTTTTGAGACTCGAGGATAATAAGAAATATTTTATTAAAAAGATTAAATGAAAATTTATTTGGTTGGAGGAGCTATAAGAGATGAACTCTTGGGTATTAAATCCTTAGAAAAAGATTGGGTCGTAATTGGATCGAGTGCTAAAGAAATGTTGGAGAGTGGTTTCATTTCGGTTGGTAAAAGTTTTCCAGTATTTTTACATCCTAAGACGAAAGAAGAATACGCGCTTGCAAGAAAAGAGATAAAAGTTGAGCTTGGCCATAAAGGCTTTAAATTTGATGTGAATAAGGACATTGGCTTAGAGGAAGATTTATTAAGAAGAGATTTAACTATCAATGCAATTGCAAAGTCTAATAAAGGCGAATTGATAGATCCTTATGGAGGAATTCAAGATATCGAAAATAGAGTTTTGAAACATATCTCTGAGGCCTTTTCCGAAGACCCATTAAGAGTGTTTAGGGTGGCAAGGTTTTATTGTTACTTGAGTAAGTTCAATTTTGAGATTCACGAAGATACTCTGATCTTAATGAAAGATCTCTGTAATTCAGAAGATTTAGATAATTTATCGTTCGAAAGAATTTGGATGGAAACTGAAAAGTGCTTATCTTTAAAAAATTCCTATCTTTACTTTGAGGCTCTTCATGATGTGGGGGCTTCCACTGTTTTTAGTTGCGATACTAATCAATTCAAAAAAAATTTACTCAAACTTAAAAAGACTGAAGTTTCTAATTTAGACGCTCAAGATAAATGGGCAATTTTGACAATGAATTTAGAACTTACAGATAAAGTAAAAATTCCTAATTCCTTCAAGAAATCGGCTTTAAACTTTTCAAATATTATTGAAACGCTTAGAAATGAAAATTCTCCTGAAATATTATTAGAAGCAATTATGAAAATCGATGGATTTAGAAATAAAAAAAGTGCTTTGAAAACTTTTAATTTATACTCGATGCTGGTTGCTGAAAGTGGCGCTCTAAAAAAGTTAAACTTAAATAGCCTTCTGGGAGAGTTGTCAAAAGTAAAGCCAAATAAAAATTTTGATAAAGATTCAAATTTAATAAAAAAAGATATTTACAAAAAAAGGCTATCAATAATCAAAGAACATTTAAATGAGTAAAGTAGTTTTAGTAACAGGAGGAGCAAAAAGAATTGGAAAATCAATTTGTAAAAAATTCCATGAAAACGAATTTTCTATAATCTGTCATTATAACTCCTCAGAAGATGATGCTAACAAACTCAAAGAGAGTTTAAATTCAATAAGAAAAGATTCGGTTGAAATTGTTCAATTTGATCTCAATGATATTGACAAGTACGGATCGTTTTGTGAGAGTGTTATAGAAAAATTTGGAAGAATAGATGTTTTGATAAATAATGCTTCTTCCTTTTACTCAACGCCAATTTTTGATAGAAGTAAGGATGCTTGGGATGATCTGATAAATTCAAATGTTAAAGGTCCTCACGAAATAATCAAAAATCTTAAGGAAAATCTCAAAGAAAATTTAGGAGTGATCATAAATTTATCTGACGCAATGATTATCAGAGGCATGAAAGATTATTCAATTTATTCAATTGCTAAAGGTGGATTAGAAACATTGACCAAGTCTCTTGCAAAAGAATTGGCTCCTGAGATAAGAGTAAATGCTGTTGCTCCAGGAGCAATCCTATTGCCCACCGATGGTTCTTCAAATGAAGAAAAACTAATTTCTACTATTCCTCTTGGAAGAATAGGAAATGAAGAAGATATTTCTTCTGCGGTATTTCATCTCTATAAAAATAAGTACATCACTGGTCAAGTCCTTAGAGTTGATGGTGGAAGATCTCTTAATTAAGATTGTCTAACTATGATAAAAAAAGTGGAGGGAGAAATGAATGGCACCAAAGAAATGTCTGAAAAACATTTCATTGATGCAAAAATTTTAAATGATTATCTTGAAAATAACATTGACGCTTATGAAGGGCCTCTGAACATAGAAGAATTCATTGGTGGGCAATCCAATCCAACCTATTTATTAAAGACTCCATCAGCATCATATGTTTTAAGAAGAAAGCCTCCTGGGAACCTTTTAAAATCAGCTCACGCGGTGGATAGAGAATATAGAGTTATATCTGCGCTAAATAATACCAATGTTCCAGTTCCTAAAGCGTACCTCCACTGCGAGGACGAATCTTTGATAGGAACAGAATTTTTCGTGATGGAATTTATAAATGGAAGCGTAATTTGGGATCCTGATATTCCTCACGGAACAAATTCCGATAGAACACAAATTTATGAATCTATGAATAAGACCATTAAGAGACTTCATAAAGTAGATCCTATAAAAATTGGTTTAGAAGATTTTGGCAAACCGGGAAATTATGTTGGAAGGCAAGTGGCGAGATGGTCTAAACAATATGAATTATCTGAAACTGAAAAAATTCCTGCAATGGATAGCCTTATTCAATGGCTACCAAAAAATCTTCCATCAGAGAAACCCACCCGCTTAGTTCATGGCGATTTTAGTTTAACCAACGTAATAGTGAACAATGATTCAAACGAAATAGCATCTATTTTAGACTGGGAACTTTCGACTTTGGGCGATCCGATTGCTGATTTTAGTTATCATTGTTTGAGATATCTAGACAATCCCGTTCTGTCAAATGAACAGGAATGTTTAAGACTTGGAATTCCAACTTACAAAGATTATGTAAAAATGTATTTCGAAGGGTCAGATTTTGATATCAAACCAGACGAATGGAATCTTTACATGGCATTTAATATGTTTAAAATCGCCGCTATTTTACAAGGTATTACTGGAAGAGTTAGAGATGGTACAGCCGCAGGAAAAGATGCTGATAAACTTTTTCCTCAAACAGTTGAACTAGCAACTAATGCTTGGAAGCTAATCAACAGCAATTAAATTATGGAAAGCAATTTTAAACCTAAGTTAGATAGCAACTACTCCTACTATGTTTTATCCGTATTGCTTGTGGTCTACATTTTCAATTTTTTAGATCGTCAAATAATTGCCATTCTTGCCAACGATATAAGAGAAGATTTAGGAATTTCTCTTAGCGATCTTGGATTTTTGTACGGGACTGCTTTTGCAATATTTTATTCAATTGTAGGAATTCCTTTAGCTAAATTAGCAGATACTTGGCACCGGAATTATTTAATTTCTGCCGGAGTTGCAATATGGAGTTTAATGACAGCTGCCTCAGGCTTGATGCGAAGTTTCGTTGGTTTAGCCGTTTGTAGAATTGGAGTTGGAATTGGAGAATCTAGCGCAAGTCCAGCAGCCTACTCTTTGCTTTCAGATTATTTCTCAACCAATGTGAAAACAACCGTTTATTCAATTTATTCAAGCGGGATATATATTGGTGGTGGCATAGGAATATTTTTAGGTGGTTGGATTGCTGACTCTTGGAATAATATTTATCCAATAGCTGAGCAAGCGCCTTTTCAATTAGCGGGATGGCAGATTGCTTTCATTAGTGTCGGGTTACCTGGACTATTAATTGCACTGTTGGTTTTAACAATAAAAGAGCCAATTCGAGGTCACTCGGAAGGAATACAAATAGAAAAAGAAGAAAGGCCATTTTTTGAAGCCGGTAAAATTTTATCAGGCATCCTTCCTATCTCTTCTTTAGTTTCTCTGCTTTACAAGAAAGAAAAATCTTCAGAAATTTATTATCAAATTATTATGACATTCGGAATTATTTCTCTTGTCACGATAATGAGTTATTTGACAGGAGACATACTGCAATGGGGCGCGTTTGGACTTGGCCTGTTTACTCTTCTTAGTTGGATTCAGACAGTGAAACTTAATGATCCGATTGCATTTTCTTTGGGTTTTAAATCCAAAACAATAATTTTTAGCATGATTGGCTTTCCATTAATAAGTTTTATGGGCTACGCTGTAAGTGCATTTTTGCCAGCTTATTTCATTGAAACATTTGAAGTTACAAAAACTGTAGCAGGAAGAAATCTTGGATTACAAAGCGCTATCTTTGGATTTTTTGGTTTATTGACTGGAGGACTTTTTTCAGATTATTTAAGAAAAAAATATTTAAATGGAAGAATTTATGTGGGGATTTTTGCTGTAGTGACCTCTCCAATTTCAATTATTTTAGCTCTCCAATCCAAGGATTTATTTACTTTTTACGTTTTTCATATCATTTGGTCTTATGTTTCAACGCTTTGGGTGGGACTATGTGTTGCCACGGTAACTGATATGGTTTTGCCTAGAATGAGAGCTATGATTTCAGCTTTTTGGATTCTTATGGCTTCGGTTGTGGGATTATCACTAGGGCCTTATTCTATTGGCAAACTTGCTGATTATTTTATTTCATTGGACTATTCTTCAGCTAACTCAATCAGCTATTCCATACAAATATGGTGTTCTGTATTCATAATAAGTCTAATCGCGCTGACTCTTGCAGCAAAATATCTTCCTGAAGAAGAAAATTCAAAAGTAGAAAGAGCTAGATTATTAGGCGAACAAATTTAATTTATTTTTTCTACCTCACTTAAGAAAGAATTTTTTTCTTTCAATAATTTTTCTATGCTTTTTTGGTTAACTGGATGAACGAATTCAGAATAAATTTCCGCAAAAGGAACCAGAACGAATGAATATTTGAGAATGTCTTTGTGAGGAAGAGTTATCTTCCCTTCTGAGATTTCATCATTGAAAGTCAATAGGTCTAAATCAATTAATCTATCTGAAAATTTATTAACATTTTTTACTCGACCCATTTCTTTTTCTATTTTTTTCAACTTGCAATATGTCTCTTCTAAATCAACTTTAACCTCGCAAAGAATAACTTGATTTAAAAAATCGTTTCCCTCAAAACCCATTGACTTACTTTTGTATATTTTTGAGGTTTTTTTTAAAGCAGCAAACTTTGCAATCTCGTGTATAGCTTTTTCTAAATTTAATTGTGGTTCAATATTGCTTCCAAGACTAATAGTAATCAAAGACATCAATTTGATCTCGAAATTTTTACACCAACATTCCTTGAACCTCTCAAGGCTCCTGGCTTGCTTACTTTTACAGTCACTTTTTTTATCTCTTTATTTTTTAAAACAAGCTTAGCAACTTCGTCAGCCATTTTTTCTACTAAAAAAAAAGAAGAGTTTTCAACGAGATTTATAACGCCTTTGCCAATAGATTTATAGTTTAAAGCATCATCAATGTTATCTGTTTTTCCAGCCTTGCTGATGTCAAAATCCATTTCTAGGTTGATATTAACTATTTGTTTAACTTCTCTTTCCCATCCGAAAATCCCAATGATCGTTTCAATTTCTAAATCCTCTATAAAAACTTTATCCATATCAAATCTCTTCTAGACTCCATCTAGGATTTACTGAAATATTATTTTCTTTATCACAAGAACTAAACTTTTCAAATCCTGAGAAAGCTATCATTGCTCCGTTATCTGTGCAATGTGAAAAATCAGGATAAATCACAGTATATTTTTTTCCTAATTCTTCATTAAATCTTTTCCTAAGTTGCTTATTAGCTGCAACTCCTCCAGAAAGCACTACTTGGTCTAGATTAAAATCAATCAACACTTTTTTTGTCTTATACAATAAACAATCTATGGCGGCTTCTTGAAATTCTAGGCTAATGTCTGAAATAGTTTGTTTTGTAAATTCATTTTTTTTCTTTAAAGAATTTACTTTATATAAAACAGCTGTTTTCAAACCGCTAAAGCTGAAATTATAATCTTCAGATTTCAGGATAGGGCGAGGAAAGCTATCTTTCATTTTTTTTCCATTTACAGCATTTTTTTCAATTTCGGGTCCGCCCGGATATCGTAACCCTAACAATTTAGCCGTTTTATCAAAAGCTTCTCCAACAGCATCATCTATTGTTTGCCCAAGAATTTTATAAACTCCGGAGCTCTCGACTTTCGCTAAAATAGTGTGTCCTCCAGATACCAAAAGAGTCAAAAACGGATATTTTAATTGTGGGGCATCATATTTTGCCATTAGAAGATGGGCTTCCATATGATGCACAGGAATAACAGGAACATCTAAAGCAAAGCCTAAAGATTTTGCAAATGCTGATCCAACCATTAATGGCCCTCTCAATCCAGGCCCTTTTGTATAAGCAATTGCGTCAATATTTTTTAGACTCATATTAGAATCATCTAGGCCTTTTTTTAAAAGTGGTAAAAGTTTATTTGTATGATCTCTAGCTGCTAACTCTGGAACTACTCCTCCGTAAAGAGAATGTTTGTCAGCTTGACTGAATAAAGATTCAAAAATAATCTTATTTTCTACTCCATCATATAAAGCAATGCCTGTTTCGTCACATGAAGTTTCAATTCCTAAAATAAGCATTTATAAATAATATCAGATGGAAATCTGCATCCAAAAATTTTGCATTATCTTCTATTGATATATAGAATTGCCATCTTACAAAGTATGCCAATAATTAAATTAAAAGATACCGAATCCTTTGATGCAGGATTAAGACGTTTTAAAAGATCTTGTGATAAAGCTGGAGTCATTGCTGAAGTAAGAAAAAGAGAGTTTTACGAAAAACCTACATCTGTTAGAAAACGCAAAGCTGCTGCTGCCGTCAAAAGGGCTTCGAAAAGAAGAAAACTCGGTACCATGCCTCCTTTACGAGCTAGATTTTAGTAATTACTGAATGTCAAAAGAACTCATATCTTCTATTCAAGAAGAAGTAAAAATATCTTTGAAATCTGGGGATAAATTTAAAGCCTCTACCCTAAGACTTATCGTCTCCGAATTAAAATTAGAAGAAAAGAATAAGTCTTCTGAATTAACTAGTGAAGAGTCAGTAACGATCATGGCTAGAATGATCAAGCAAAGGAAAGACTCCATAACTCAATTTGAATCTGCAAATCGGTTAGAGTTAGCACAAAAAGAAAAAGATGAAATTGGAATTATACAAACCTTTCTTCCAGAGCAAATATCTGATGAAGATTTATCCAGTCTAATTGAAGAGATAATTAAGGAAACTGGTGCCGAATCAATAAAAGATATGGGCAAAGTGATGGGAGCTCTTAAACCAAGAATTGTTGGAAAAGCAGATCCCGGATTTGCCAGTTCTATAGTCAAAAAATTATTATCTTAATTTTTTAATAGTTTCTACGATGGTAACAGTTTGTTGATCAGCTTCAATGTTCAATAAATCGCCTTTTTTTAAAAATTTTAAATTAGTATTTTCCAAAGTTTCAGGAATTAAAGAAACTGAAAAAGACTTGCTATCAACGTTAACTACCGTAAGGCTAATTCCATTCAAAGCGACATAGCCTTTTTTCAAAATATACCCCTTAATAGATTTAGGAAGTTCAATTTTTAAAAGAGTCTCTTTGGATTTTTTAAAGTCAAGAATTTTACCTTTAGAATGTACGTGGCCAGAAACCAGATGGCCGCCAATTTCATCTCCCATTTTTAAAGATCTCTCTAGGTTCAAAGGTAGCTCAGAATTTAAACTTTTTAGATTAGTCAATTTTAGAGACTCATGGATTACATCGAAATTTATGGTGTCGGAGTTAAATTTCTTTACTGTTAAACAAACTCCGTTAACTGCGACACTGTCTCCTTTCTTAAGACCTTTAGTAAATTTTTTTGTTACTCTAACTGATAAATTAATACCATAATCTCTTGATTTTACTTCTGTCTTTTTTGAAAATTCTTGAACAATTCCGCTAAACATTTATAACTCTAAGTCAGAAAAGCTTGCTACTGAATAGATTGCTATTCCCTCATCGCTTAAGCTTGATTTATAAGATTTTCCTTCTGCATTTTTTTCTTCTCTGTCGAAAGCAACTAATGCTGCTACTAAATCGGCATCATTTTTTTTTAAATATTCCACAGTTCCTCTTATCGCTGTTCCTGCGGTTAGCACATCATCGACAATAATAACTTTTTTATTTTTTAAGAGCCCTATAAATTCTCCCCCTTCACCGTGTAGCTTTTCTTCTTTTCTATCAAAAACGAGACTCACCCTATTATTGGTTTTATTAAAATATTCAATACCAACCGCCGTAGCTAAAGGTATGCCTTTGTAGGCCGGACCAAATATACAGTCAAACTCTAGATCATTTTTTTGAATTAATTCGACATAGTGTTTTGATAATTCATATATGGAACTATTTTCAAAAAATTTAGAAATATCAAAAAAGTATTTGCTTTTTATTCCAGATTTGAGCGTGAAATCCCCATATTGTAAGGCGTCTAATTCCAAGGCTTTATCTAAAAAAGAGTGCATATAAGTGATATTCTAGACATTTTCTTTATGGATAAAAACTTAAATAATATATTTGTAATTTCGAGTCCTTCTGGCGGGGGAAAATCTAGCCTAATAGAAGCTTTATTTTCAGATGAAAGAGCAGAAAAAATTAAATTATCAGTTTCTTTTACAACAAGAGAAATTAGATCTTCTGAAAAAGATCAAAAAGATTACATCTTTATTAAAGAAGATGAATTTATGAAGAAAATAAATGACGGAGATTTCATTGAATATGCAAAAGTTTTTGATAATTTTTATGGAACTGATAAGTTTCTAACAGAAAGAATACTTAAATCTAAAGACATAATTTTAGAGTTAGACTGGCAAGGAGCTTTTAGTATAAAAAAAACTTTCAAAAATGTCGTAAGCATCTTTTTAATTCCTCCATCCTATAAAGACTTAGAAAAAAGACTTACTATTAGAGGAACTGAATCTGACAGATCCATGAATCTTCGTTTATCGGCTGCCAAGGATGAAATATCGAAATATAAATCTTACGATTATTTAATTTTAAACGACAATTTTAAAAGTGCCTTGAAAGATTTTAAAACCATTATTTTTGAAAAAAAATCTCCAAGCGAGTTCAAAACCAGAGTGACGAGTGATCTTTTAAGAAAGTTGCTGGATTAAAAAGGTTTTTTTCATTAGAATCGTCTCTCTTATGGCTAGAATTACTGTAGAAGATTGTCTTAAACAAATTCCTAATCGATACGAGATGGTAAAACTCGCTGCTAAAAGAGTGAAGCAACTCGCGGTTGACGGTAGAGAGCCAACTTTAGACCCCGACGATGATAAGCCAACTGTGATTGCTTTAAGAGAGATTGCAGCAGGAACTGTAACAATCGAGAACATTGACAGTTTCAATTTCGATGCGTTAGAAGAAGAGTTCTCTGAACAACTTCAATCTGACGAAGAGTAAATTAGAGAATATCTAACATTCACAAGAAATTTGCTAAACTTTCTGTATGACAGCAGAGACTAAATCTATAACTAAACTAGCTTCTAGCTTAAGCGAATATCTTGACGATAAGCAGCTTGAACAAGTTAAAAAAGCTTATTTTTACGCTTCAAATGCTCATTTGGGCCAATTTAGATCAAGCGGAGATCCTTATGTCTCGCACCCAATTGCTGTAGCAAAAATATTAGCTGACTTTAAGATGGACGAAGATTGTCTCACTGCAGCAATACTGCATGATGTAATCGAAGACTCTGGAATTCCAAAATCTTATTTAAAAAATGAATTCAACATCGATGTTGCAAACCTCGTGGATGGAGTAAGCAAACTAGATAAAATTTCTTTAGCATCAAAGCAAGAAGAACAAGCAGAAAACTTTCAGAAAATGCTGCTTGCTATGTCTAAGGACATAAGAGTGATAGTTCTAAAGCTTGCAGACAGGTTGCATAATATGAGAACACTAAGGTTTCTAGACGAAGAAAAACAAAAAAGAATCGCAGTTGAAACTTTAGAGATCTACGCTCCGATAGCTCATCGCTTGGGAATGCATCAATTTTATCGAGAATTAGAAGATTTGGCTTTTGAAGTGGTCCACCCTTTTAGAAATAAGGTCTTGCAGAGTGCGATCTCGAAAAATACCAAAGGTCGAAAAAAAATACTTAAAAAAATAGAAAGTTCAATTAAAGAAAAACTCGACGAATATGAATTAAGTAGTCAGGTTACTGGCAGAAGAAAACATCTTTACGGTATTTTCAAAAAAATGAAAGCTCAGTCAAAAAGTCTAGATCAAGTTTTAGATGTTTATGCATTTAAAATTACAACCAATTCGGTCATGGACTGTTATAAAGCTCTTGGAATTCTTCATAATTCTTTCAAACCAATCGAAGGAAGATTTAAAGATTATATTGCGATTCCAAAATCGAATTCGTATCAGTCTATTCATACTGGAATAATTACCTTTGATGGTCTCCCCATCGAAGTACAAATAAGAACCAACGACATGGATGAACTTGCTGAATATGGAGTCGCTGCTCACTGGATTTACAAAACTGGAGGTAAAGAAAATCCGGCTCAAGTGAGGGCAAAAAGATGGGTTAATACTTTGATGGAAGTAAGAAAGAATGTAGAAGATCCTCAAGATTTTATTGAAATAGTTAAAACAGGTTTAGTCCCTAATGAAATTTACGTTTTTACCCCTAAGGGAGACATAATTGAATTACCAAAAGGATCGACTCCTATAGATTTTGCTTTTGCAGTCCATTCAGATATTGGGATTCATTGCAGAGGCTGTAGAATAAATAAAAATTTAGCGCCAATTAACGTTCCATTAGAGAGCGGGCAAACGATTAGTATTATTACCGATAAAATTCCGCAAGCTAATCCTTCATGGTTGGATGTTGTGAGAACTTCTCGAGCTAGAAGTTCGATAAGAAGTGTTTTAAAAGATTTAAAAATTTCTAAAGCCAGAAAATTTGGAAAATCAATTTTAGAGCAAGCTCTTGCGCCTCACGAAATTAAACTTAGAAATATCCCAAAAAATAGAATGGAAAAGCTTCTTTCCTCTATTAATGTAAAAAGTATGAGACAACTTCTCGAAGAAATTGGCTCTGGAAAGAGATCGAGCTTAGTGGTTGCTCATCAGATTATTCAATTTTTAGACTTTGATCAGACTGATTTAATTGAATTTTCAAACATACAAATTAGCGGTTCTGAAGGACTCGTTATTTCTTATGCGCCCTGTTGCCGCCCTATTCCTGGCGATAACATTATCGCTCACTTCTCCAACTCCAAAGGTATCGTCATACACACCGAGAGATGCAAAAATATTAGGTCAATTCGTAAAGATCCTGCATTGTGCGCTCAAGTGAATTGGGATGAAAAAGTAGAAGGAGATTTCTCTGTCGAGATTAAGGTTTCATCGGAAGATAAGCCTGGATTATTAGCCGAAATATCGACCGTAATTTCTAACTATCAAGCGAATATTGAAAGTTTTAAAACTGATTCTCCCATAGGTAACAGTATTCAAATGCACATTATAATGAATGTGAGCGACAGAGATCATTTAGCTAGGATAATGAGAAAATTAAGAAGATTAAGTCCGGTACTTTCAGTTTTCAGAGTTCAAAATAAAGATCTCTTTGAAGGATGAAAAAAGAAATAAATACAACGTTAGCTCCAGAAGCAATAGGAACTTACTCTCAGGCTATAGCAACTGATAATCTAGTTTTTATTTCTGGCCAGATACCTCTAGATCCAGCAACAATGGAATTAGTAAATGGAGTAGAAAATCAAATAAAACAAGTGTTTAAAAATATTGAGAGTATTTTGAAGGTGGAAAATTTATCTTTTTCAGATATTGTAAAATTAACTATTTTATTAGACGATTTAGAAAATTTTAATTTAGTAAATAAAGTAATGTCAGAATTATTTGAAAAGCCCTACCCTGCAAGAGCAGCATATGAGGTTTCAAAATTACCGAAAAATAGTTCAATTGAAATAGAAACTATAGCTCTCAAAAATTAGTGACTGAACTTTCTCTTAACAGCTCCATTGAAGATATAAGTGGTGTTGGCCCAAAAGTAAAAATTCAACTCGAAAAGTTAGGTATTGAGTCTGTTCAAGACGCACTTTTTTTTCTACCGAAAAGTTATGAGAACAGGACAAAAATTACTCAAATAAAGGATCTTGAGCCTGGAGGTGCTTTCCAAATTGAAGGAGAGATATTAGAAAGCAAAGTCTTCTATCCTGGCAGAAGATCCTTTTATGCAAAAATTACCGATGGAACAGGTTTTATCCAATTAAGGCTTTTCTTTTTTTCAAATCCTCAAGTTCAATCTTTTAAAAATGGACTTAAGATAAGAATGTATGGTGTTGTTAGGAATACTGGTAGTAAGTTAGAAATTTTCCATCCAAGCTATAAATTGTTCAGCACTGACAGAAGGCCTCCTTTAGACAATACACTTACTCCAATATATTCAGTTGGATCAAGCAAAATAACTCAATACAGGTTGAGAAATATTATTAAAAACTGTCTAGGAAAAATAAAAAATAAAAGTTCATTAGAAAGTAAGATTGATGAAGCTTTTATAGAAAAAAAAGTTTCAAACTTATCTATTAAAGAGGCTTTGAATATAATCCATGGTCCTTCTATTGAAGACGATATATTGAAAATAAAAAGCTTTAATCACCCTGCACAGAAAAGATTGATTGTAGAGGAACTTTTAACGAATTTAATAGGAGTAAAAATTTCAACTAAAAAAATAGACGCAATGAAAAGTCCTAGAATTTCATCCTCAAAAACTTTAATAGAAGAATTCCAAAAAAACCTCCCATTTAAACTCACAAGATCTCAGCTTTCAGTTATTCAGGAAATCACAGAAAGTCTGGATGGATCAAAACCTATGCGAAGATTGGTGCAAGGTGATGTTGGTTCTGGAAAAACAGTTGTGGCTGCCGCTGCAATGTTATGTGCTGCGCAAAATAACTTTCAATCCGTTTTGCTATGTCCAACAGAAGTATTAGCAGAGCAACATTTTAAAAATTTCTCTTCGTGGATGAAAAATGAAAACATAGAAATTAACTTGTTGACTGGTAAAACCAAAAAAAATGAATGGGAAAAAATTAATAAAAACTTAATTTCGGGTGACACAAAAATTCTAATTGGAACTCATGCAATTTTTCAAAAAAGAGTGGAAATGAAAAATCTTGCTTTAGTTGTTGTTGATGAGCAACAAAGATTTGGAGTAAAACAAAGATATGAGATTCTTAGAAAAACTTCTGAAGAATTATTACCACATCAATTATTTATGACAGCCACTCCAATTCCGAGAACTTTAGCCATGACAATGTTTGCTGATCTAAGTGTTTCCAAAATAACAGAATTGCCTCCAGGTAGAAATCCAATTACAACCTCAGTTATGTCTAATGAAAAGAGATCAGAGTTAATCCAAAGATTAGAGATTATTTGTGCTGAGGGAAATCAAGCCTTTTGGCTATGCACAATGATAGAAGAATCTGAAAATCTAGATGTTCAGGCAGCAGAATCAACTAAAACATGGTTAGAGAAAAATAGTTCAAAGTTAAAAATAGGACTAGTGCATAGTAAGTTAGCAAAGGCTCAAAAGGATAAGGTTATAAACGACTTTAGAGAAGGAAAAATTAATGTATTGGTTTGTACTACTGTGATAGAAGTAGGAATGGATGTTCCGAACGCTAGTTTGATGATCATTGAAAATGCTGAGAGACTGGGCCTTTCTCAATTACATCAACTTCGAGGAAGAGTTGGAAGAGGTCCTGACATGAATGCACACTGCGTGCTGTTATATGAAGGAAATCTTGGTGAAACAGCTGAAGCAAGAATGACAGCAATGAAAGAGACCAATGATGGATTCAAAATTTCTGAAATTGATTTAGAGATTAGAGGTTCAGGAGAAATCTTAGGTACAAAGCAGTCCGGAGGGATGGAATTAAAAATAGCTGACCTTATGAGAGATGCAAAATTATTAAGTAAGTCTGAAGAGATTGCTAATAATCTTTCAAGTGAAACAGAAATAGTTGAGTTACTTATGCAAAGGTGGATTGGTAATAAGGAAAATTTAATTGCTGCTCAATAACTCTTAAAGAAGTGGCGATATGACCAAACTCACAATCGCCATTACATTTATCAGAATATTCATTGATGGGCCCGAAGTGTCTTTAAAAGGATCTCCAACTGTATCTCCAACTACAGCAGCAGAATGAGTGTCTGTTCCTTTACCACCTAAATTTCCTTTTTCGATATATTTTTTTGCATTGTCCCAAGCTCCTCCAGCATTAGCCATCATCAAAGCCATTGAGACGCAACCAATTAATCCACCACCAAGCATTCCGCCAAGAGATTCTGGACTCAGTCCAAAACCAACAACTACAGGAGCGCTTACTGCGATCACACCAGGTAATAGCATTCTCTTTAAAGCAGCAGAAGTAGCTATGTCAACACATCTAGCTGTGTCAGGCTCTGCGTTTCCCTCTAAAAGTCCTGGGATTTCTCTGAATTGCCTTCTTATCTCATTGATCATATCAAATGCAGCATCTCCTACCGCAGTCATAGTAATCGATGAAATTAAAAACGGTATAGAAATACCAATAAACATTCCAACCAAAACTTGAGGATCAGACAAAACCAATTCAAATTCAGAATTGTTGTGCGAAACAGTCTCAACAAAAGCGGCAATGATTGCTAAAGCTGCCAAGGCAGCTGCTCCTATAGCAAAGCCCTTTCCAATAGCCGCTGTAGAATTTCCTAGTTCGTCAAGAGAGTCAGTTATTTCTCTTGTTTCACTTCCCATTCCTGACATTTCCGCTATTCCTCCAGCGTTGTCGGCAACTGGTCCATAAGCGTCAATTGCCATGGTGATGCCAACAGTCGCCAGCATGCCTACTGCTGCAATTCCAACACCATAAAGTCCAATCAAACTAGTTGAAGTTAAGATTATTGCAGCCAAGATTAAAATTGGTAAAACTACCGATTGCATTCCAACAGATAATCCAGTGATCATAACTGTCGCTGGTCCAGTTTCTCCAGATTTAGCAATTTTTTCTACTGGACTTGACCCAGTGTAATACTCAGTGATCAAACCAATTAAAACTCCTCCAACAGCTCCCGATAAAACTGCAAGCCAAGTGAAGATAACATTTTCTCCGAGAATTAGGTCAATTAAAAAATAAGCTGCAATAACAAACAATACAGCAGAACCCATAGTTCCAGTTCTCAAAGCAGTTCCAGGGTCGGCTTTTGAAAAAACTCTAACTATCACTATTCCTAAAATTGATGCAAGTAAACCGAGAGAAGCAAGGGCTAGAGGTAGAGCCATTAATCCACTATCGTCTAACGTAGCTGCAATTGCTATTGAAGCAATCATTGAACCACAATACGATTCGAAAATATCCGATCCCATACCAGCAACATCTCCAACGTTATCTCCAACGTTGTCAGCAATAACTCCTGGATTTCTGGGGTCATCTTCTGGAATTCCAGCTTCAACCTTACCGACTAAATCTGCTCCTACATCAGCACTTTTGGTATATATTCCTCCCCCTACTCTAGAGAATAATGCTACGCATGATGCTCCCATTCCAAAGCCCTCTATTGCTCTTGCGGTCTCTGGATCTCCGCCAAAATAAAAATACAAACCCCCTAAACCAACTAGTCCTAAGGAAGCAACACAAAGACCCATAATTGATCCACCGTAAAAAGCTACAGATAAAGCTGATTGTGCTCCCTCATTGCTTGCAGCTGTAGCCGTTCTTACATTTGCTTTAGTAGCTGCAAACATTCCGAGCCATCCAGCTAAAGATGATGATAAAGCTCCTGCCGTAACAGCAATTGCAGTGTTCAATCCAAGAAAAATATAAGATAAAACTATTAAAACTGCTACAAATAAAGCCAGATAAGAGTATTCTCTTCTCATAAAGACCATTGCTCCTAAATGAATTTGGTCTCCTATTTTTTTTACCTCATCTGAACCGCCATCAAATCTCATAACTAGCAAAAATAAAAGAAATGCAACTAAGAGACCAAGAAAGCCTAAAACTGGCGGCAAGATAAGATTAAATTCCATGATGTTTCTCCTTAAAGATCAAATTAATTTATCAGAAATCTAAATAATTTTCAGAAGTTTGATTTCAACTACGATCATAATAAATTTCTTGCTTCAAGCTATTTTCACTTGAAGAAATAATGCAGGCAATCATTGAATCTCCACAAACATTTACTGAAGTTCTTAACATATCAAGTAATCTATCCACTCCAATAATTAATGCTATTCCTTCTACTGGAAGTCCGACTTGTTGTAAAACCATTGCCAACATTATAAGTCCTACGCCAGGTACTCCCGCAGTTCCAATTGAGGCTAGAGTTGCTGTAAGGATAACCAATAAAAAGTCACTCATTGCCAAATCAACTCCATAAGCTTGTGCAATAAATACTGTCGCAACTCCTTGCATAATAGCGGTGCCATCCATATTTATAGTTGCTCCAAGAGGAATCGTGAAAGAAGCAACCGATTGATCGACACCGAGTTTATCTTTTGCCGTTTTTAAAGTTAAAGGCATTGTAGCGCTGCTTGAAGATGTACTGAATGCAAAGAAAATTACTTCTTTTAAATTTTTAAAAAAGACAAAGGGACTCAACCTCGTAAAAGAATAAAGGAAAAAACTATAAATAATAAGTCCATGAAAAAGTAGAATAAAAACTAACAAAACAAAATAAGATGCAAGATCAGTAATAATTGAAAATCCAATTTTGGAAAAAATATCTGAAAGCAAACAAAATATACCGTAAGGAGCAAACCAAATAATTATTTCTACAATTTTCAACATTAAATTATTACCTGATTGGAAAAAACTTATTATCTTTTCATTGTTGTTTGATAGAGCCTTAACACCAAATCCAATTAACAAAGAGAAAACAATTATTTGAAGCATTTCTCCTTCGGCCATCGACCTTATCGGATTAGAAGGAAAAATACTTACAAATACTTCCTTTAGGGAAGGGGCTGGTGGCGCGGAAAATTCAATATCCGTCGATAATCCAATTCCGCTTCCGATATCGAATAAGCTTGCAAAAGATAGTGCCGATGCGATGGCAATTGAAGTAGTCGCAAGATATAAACAAACCGCTTTAATACTTATGGATCCAAGTTTTGAAGAGTTCTCAATTTGAGCAACTCCCACAATTAAAGAAAAAAACACCAATGGGACTACCATCAGCTTTAGTGAAGAAATAAAAATTTCTCCCAAAGCACTAAAGATTTCCGTTAATAAAATTGCAAAAAAATAATCAAAAAAAAATATATTGATTAATGAACCAAAACTTATTCCCAAAAACATCGAGAGAAGAATCCTTCCGGTATATGACATTAATAACTTTTCCCGGAACCTTCTAAAGGCATCATATCAAAATCTTCTTTTCCTACTCCGCAATCAGGACAAACCCAATCATGTGGAACGTCTTCCCATTTAGTTCCTGGCGGAATGCCCTCCTCTGGCAATCCTTGAGCCTCATCGTAGATCCAGCCGCAAACGATGCATTCCCATTTTTTGAATTCTTCCATAATAAGTTCTGTACGGTTTAAATTTTTTGAATAATATATCAGTGTGAACAAAAGATTGAAAAACTATTTTTATCTAATGCGTCTAGACAAGCCAATAGGAACTATGCTTCTGTTATGGCCATCTTTAATAGCATTGGTATTAGCGTCGGAAGGGAATCCAAGCATCTATCTTTTTGCAGTATTTTGTATGGGAACTTTAATCATGAGATCTGCGGGATGCGTTATCAACGACTGGTTCGATCGAGACATAGATTCAAAAGTGTTTAGAACTCATACAAGACCTTTAGCTGACGGAAGAGTTTCTTCTAATGAAGCCCTAATGCTTTTCTCTTTACTATTATGCTTGGCTTTGATTTTATTATTTCAGTTAAATTTTCTTTCTTTTTTTGTTGCATGCTTGATAGTTGTTTTGGTTATTTTTTATCCGCTTGCAAAAAGATATTTGAAGATTCCTCAAATAATTTTAGGAATTACTTTTTCAGGAGGAATTCCATTAGCCTTTGCTGCCGCGTCAAATTCCTTGCCATCTACTTGCTTTATTTTAATGCTGGCTAATTTTTTTTGGATTTTATCTTACGATACCTCCTATGCAATATCTGATAAACAAGACGACTTAGCTCTTGGCCTGGGAAGCTCTGCAATCTATTTTGAAGGGAAAGAAAAAATTACAATTTTTACCTTTGGTTTGCTTGGCTTAATTACTTTCGGCAGTCTAGGTTTAATTTACGAGTACAATTTTTTATTTTATGGTATTTTTTTTGTTACTATGATTGGTTACTTTTTATTATTTATTAGAACAAGTTTCTCCAGCCCAAGTTCTAGTTTTAATTTTTTTAAAAAAAATAATCTAATTGGTTTTTTCATGTTTGTGGCTTTTTATATTAGCGAATTAATTTTATGAAAGTAAGTTTTCATAATTCTATTGAAGAAATTTCAAAAAAAAGTTGGGATGCGTTGATAGGGGACCTTAACTACCCTTTCCTTAGACACGATTTTTTGAAAACTTTAGAGGTTACTAACTGTGTAGGAACAAATACTGGATGGATTCCAATTCATATAACCATAGAAAGGGACGAAGAGTTAATAGCTGCGATGCCTCTTTATCTCAAAAGTCATTCTCAGGGTGAATTTGTCTTTGATCATTCGTGGGCTAACGCTTTTTATCAGCATGGTTTAGATTATTATCCAAAATTAGTAAGTTCGATTCCTCATACGCCTGCTTCTGGTCCAAGATTTCTGATGAAAGACGGCGAAGAAAAATCTGTTCTTTTTGGAAAAATTAAAGAAGGAGTAAAAATGATTTCTTCTAAAAATAACATTTCTTCGTGGCACATATTATTTCCAGAAAAAGATGAAATAAATTTTTATGAAAACTCCCAACTAAGCATAAGGAAAAATGCTCAGTTTATTTGGTTTAATAAAAATTATAAAAATTTTGAAAATTACTTGGAAAACTTCAGGTCGAGACATAGAAAAAATGTTTTAAAAGAAAGAAACAAAATTAAAGAGCAAGATTTGATTATAGAAACTTTGTCTGGGGAAGATCTTAATTATGAAATCATGAATAAATTTTATAAATTTTATTTATCAACAAATATCAAAAGAAGTGGATTTTCTGGCTATCTTACAAAGCAATTTTTTTTGAACTTTCCAAAAACTTTATTTTCAAATTTAGTAATCGTTTTTGCGAAGAAAAAAATAAATAATGAAATGGTTGGAGGTTCTTTATTCTTTAGAGATAAAAAAAATCTTTATGGAAGATATTGGGGGTGTCAAGAAGAATACGACTGCCTGCATTTTGAATGTTGTTATTACCAAGGGATCGAATACTGCATAAAGAATAATCTTGAAAAATTTGATCCGGGCGTTCAAGGAGAACACAAAATAAAGAGAGGTTTTTCTCCCACAGAAACTTTTTCAGCTCATTGGATTGCTGATGACAGATTTAGAGAAGCTATAGATGATTTTGTACTTAGAGAAGAAAGACATATTAACCACTACTTAGAAGATGCAAAAAGATTACTCCCATTTAAAACTGTTTGAATGTCATCCTCAAAAAAAAGAAATATTTTATTTGATTGAGAAAGATAAAGATCTTAAAAAATTATTTGTAGAGAATTATAATTTTAAAAAGTTTAAACGACCAAAAGGGTTCGAAGGTCTTGTCAGACTAATAACTGAGCAACAACTCTCGGTTGCTTCCGCAAAAGCGATCTTTCTGAGAATTAAAAAAAACTTGAAAATATTTAATCCTGATCAGTTCTTAAACTTATCCGATGAGAAGCTTAAAAGTACTGGATTGAGTAGGCAAAAAATTAATTATTGCAGAATCTTAGCTAGATCTATCAAAACCAAAGAATTAAATCTTACTAAAATTCATAAAATGAATGACGAAAACTTATTAAAAAATCTCACTAATATCAAAGGAATAGGAGAATGGACGGCAGAATGCTATATGTTAGCTAGCCTAGATAGGCCTGATATATGGCCCGTTAAAGACCTTGGATTACAAGTTGCAATTCAAAGAGTTAAGAATCTAAAAACTAGGCCAAGCGAAGAAAAGATGATCGAAATTAGTGAGGTTTGGAGACCTTATAGATCGATAGTAGCTAATGTGCTATGGGCTTCGTATGACTAATTTGAAAATTTTTTTTGTAAAAGTAGACTCA
Source organism: SAR86 cluster bacterium (assembly GCA_023703675.1). Classification (NCBI taxonomy): domain Bacteria; kingdom Pseudomonadati; phylum Pseudomonadota; class Gammaproteobacteria; species SAR86 cluster bacterium. Next base: position 1,063,015 of record CP097974.1, read on the forward strand.
GGGAATAGATAGTTAAATATATTTAAATAACAATTTTTAAAAAAAAGACAATTTTTTATAATAAATATTTAAAATAAAATTATGAAAACTGATACAGGATATAAAGAACTCAAAGAGCTTCAAATGTTACAAAGCTCTATTTATATTTTAGTTTCTAAATTAATTTTCGAATTAAATGTAGAAAAAAGGATTTCATTTTATTTACCCATGTCAAAAACAAATGAAAACATTAATAAAATTTATTTCCATTTAAAACCTTTTTCGAAATATACATCAAATTTGAAAATATCTATGCGATCTCCTTTTGAAGAAAAGCTACTTAAATTAGATCTAAGGATCTATCATGAAGCACGACTTGGGGAAGTTGTAAGATTTCAAAATTTTCATGTAAGTCTTCTTGATATTTTTCAAACAAATCTAAGATTTGGATTTCAAAGAGATGAAAGACTGCAATGGAATTCTTTTGCAGAAGAATTTTTAAAATTATCTATAAAGGAAGGAAGATCTATTGAATCTTTTATACCTCCACGGTTTTAATAGCTCCCCTGATTCTACCAAGGCAATAATTTTTCAATCTTTTGTTAAGAAAAAAATTTCCGAAAGTTTATTAGTTCCAAGTTTACCAATATCTCCAAAAGAGACTATTTTACTTTTAGAAGAAATAATTGAAGAAAATAAAAAAGAGATTTCTTTGATAGGTAGTTCCCTAGGGGGATTTTATGCAGCTTATCTAGCTGAAAAATACAAATTGAAAAGTGTTTTGATAAACCCAGTGGTCTCGTCTCATTTGAAAAATATGAAAGATTTAATAGGTGAACATGAAAATTACAATACCGGTGAAAAATATTTTTTTTCCAAATCAAATTTTAAAGAGCTATTTGACTATAAAATCAAAAGATTCTCTATTCCTCTGAATCAGTTGTTTCTTTTGCAGTTAGGAGATGAAGTTTTAGATCAGAAAGAAACCTTAAAATATTATAAAGGGTCATTATTTTTGGTTGAGGATGAAGGATCTCATAAATTCGATAATTTCGAGAAATATCTTCCTTTGATTTATGATTTTATGACATAATGTTCTATATTAGTGCATTTTGTGTTCTAAAAAAGATCATATTATGCACTGATTTTTAACATTCGGTTTGTTATCATAATTGACCGATTAATTTTTTTTAGGAGATAAAATGTCAGATTTTAAGACTTATGAATACATCTGGTTAGATGGTTACCAACCAGAAGCTAACATGCGAAGTAAAGTAAAAGCTACTGATGAAGATACGCCGCCTGATTGGTCATTTGATGGATCTTCAACTCAACAAGCTGAAGGCGGAAGTTCAGATTGCCTTCTTCTTCCAGTCCAAACTTATTCAAACCCTCATGGTCACGATTTAGTGCTTACGCAAGTGCAAACAGCTGAACACGAAACTCATCCTTCTAACTTTAGGGCTGCAGCCGCTGAAGTTGTTACTGATGAATGGTGGTTCGGATTTGAACAAGAATTCTTTTTCACAGACCCAAAAACTGGCGAACCACTCGGTTGGGAAGATGGCACACCTAGAGAGCAAGGTGAATATTATTGCGGAGTAGGAGCAAGTAATGTCGTTGGTAGAGAAATTTCCGATGCTCACTTGGAAGCTTGTCTAGAATTAGGTATAACTTTGACTGGAACAAACGCTGAGGTTGCTCTTGGTCAGTGGGAATACCAATGCTTTGGAAAAGGGATAAAAGCTGCCGATGATTTATGGGTTAGCAGATATTTACTTTTCAAAATTGCCGAAGAGTTTGGAGTTGGCGTTAATATTCATCCAAAGCCAAAAACTGGAGATTGGAATGGTTCCGGAATGCACTCTAACTTTTCTAATGAAGAAATGAGATCAAGTGGATCGAAAGAATTATTTGAAGGAATTTGTGAAAAACTAGGAAAGGTTCATGAAGAGGGAATTGCTTCTTATGGTTCTGATAACGATATGAGGCTAACTGGTCTACATGAAACTCAAAAAATTACTGAATTTTCATATGGAGTGAGTGATAGAGGAGCAAGTATAAGAATCCCTGTCTACACTGTTGAGCACGATTGGAATGGATATTTAGAGGACAGAAGACCAGCCTCTAATGCCGATCCTTACAAAATATTAGCTCATATTGTTGGAACTTTAGTTAAGTAAAGAAAATGTTTGATGGTTCTTCCCTCTTTAGATGGAAGGCCTCAAACAGGTTCGTTTAGTAGATCAACGATAATTATTCTATTTTTATTTATATGACTACGAGTAGCTTAAATCCTTTTTTTATAAAAGCCTTAGAATCAATTTCTTCTAAAATTCTGATTGCAGATAAGGATCTTAAAGTATTCTATCTGAATAGGTCGGCTGAAGACTTTTTAAATACAACTCTTGAAGAGAGTAAAAACCAAGAAATATCTAAGATCTTCACAGAAAAACCAAAAAATGATTTGGAGTTGAAGGAATTATTTGAAAATAAGGGTCATCTTAAAAGGCACATAACTACTCTTTTTTTAAAAAATAATTTAAAGAAAAAAGCTTCTTTTCTAGCAAATTTTTTTAAAACTGAAAAAAAAGAAAAGTATATTATTTTCGAATTTTTTAATGCTGATAAAACTGCTTTGGATGCTAAAAGAGAGAGGCGATTTAAGGGCGATGTCATAACTAATGCATTTTCGAAAGTATTAGCCCATGAAATCAAGAACCCTTTAAGCGGTATCAAAGGATCTGCTCAACTTCTCTTAAATAAAATTGAAGATCCTGATAGTGAAGAATTTCTAAATATAATCTTAAGAGAAACCGATCGAATAACAAAAATCATTGATCAAATTTCTAAGAAAAATTTTCAACTAAACCAAAAGTTATTGAACATTCACAGTGTTTTAGAGAAAATTCCGGCCTTTGTAAATTCATTAGATCTTACAAACATATCTGTTGAGAGAGATTACGACCCAAGTATCCCGCTTATTAATATAGATGATAATCTTCTCACTCAAGTTTTTTATAACCTAGCAAGAAATTCAATAGAGGCAATTGAGTCAGCAAAAAAGGGAACTAAGTTAATTATTAGAACTAGAATTATCTATGAAACGTTCATTAACAAAACTTTTCATAAATCTGCTTGCTTAATAGAAATTAGTGATAACGGTCCTGGAATTCCAGAGGATTTAATAGATTCAATTTTCTTTCCACTTGTCTCTACTAAAGAAATAACCTCGGGATTAGGACTTGCAATTTCTAGAGGTATTATTACCCAACACAATGGAGAAATTGATTGTGTAAGTGATAAAAAAGGAACAACTTTTTCAATCATTCTTCCAATTGAAGAACGATCTGATTTATTAAAAGAGGAAATAAATGCCTAGATCAAAAAAAGTATGGATTGCCGACGACGACGAGTCTATAAGATTTATACTAGAAAAAGGACTTATGGATGCAGGTTTCAATGTAAATGTATTTGAAGATGGAAATGAAGTCGTAAATCGACTTGATATTGATAAGCCTCATGTTCTTTTAACTGATTTAAAGATGCCTGGTAGGGATGGCATGGACCTTTTAGATACTTTTAAGAACGAATATCCAAACATACCAGTCATTATGATGACTGCACATTCAGATTTGGATACAACTGTCGAAGCTTTTGAGAACGGCGCGTGGGACTATATTGCAAAGCCTTTTGATTTAAACGGAGCTATAGAGAAAATTAGCAAGGCTTTAACAGAGCAAAAAAAGAATTCAAAAGTCTCTAAATCAGGTGATGAGATTGACTTAAAAAGTGGAAAACTCATCGGTAAATCAAATGTGATGCAGGATCTTTTCAACTCTATCGGAAAGCTTTCGCATTCGAGCAGCACTGTTCTCCTTTATGGTGAGTCGGGAACTGGAAAGGAGCTGGTGGCAAGAGCGATTTATGAGCATTCGGAGAGAAATAATAAAAAATTAATATCTCTTAATATGGCTGACATCCCAATTGAGCTTTTGGAATCTGAACTTTTTGGTTATGAAAAAGGTGCTTTTACGGGAGCTTCTCAGAGAAAACTGGGAAGATTCGAGCAAGCGCACGAGGGAACTTTATTTCTTGATGAAATTGGAGACATGCCATTTGAAACACAAACAAGAATTTTAAGAGTCCTTTCTTCAGGTGAATTTTACAGAATTGGCGGAACTGATCCGGTAAAGGTAGATGTAAGAATCATTGCCGCTACAAACCAAAATTTGAACGATAAGGTAAAAACTGGAGCTTTCAGAGAGGATTTATTTCATCGATTGAATGTAATTAGAATTGCGCTACCGCCTCTCAGAGAAAGAAAAGAAGACATTCCTTTATTGGCAACTTATTTTCTTAATATGTATAGCGAAGAATTAAAATCTGAACCAAAAATTTTAGCTCCGGAGGTAGAAGAATTATTTAGAAATCTTATTTGGCCAGGTAACGTTTTACAACTTCAAAATCTTTGTCATTCTTTAACAGTATTATCTTCTGCTCAAGAAGTAGTAATGTCTGATCTTCCTAATGATTTAATTATTCAGAAAAAAGGTCCAGACTTAACATGGAATGATATGCTTGAAACTTGGGCTTCAAAAGAACTTATAAATGGAGAAGATCATATCCTAAATTCAACAGTTCCTATTTTTGAAAAAACTTTAATTAAAGTAGCCCTAAAAGCATCTAAAGGAAAAAAAAGTGAGGCTGCAAAATTACTTGGCTGGGGAAGAAATACTCTTGCCAGAAAGATGCAGGAATTAGATTTTTGATATCTTTGATTTAATCAAGTAATGGAAGACCTTCGGCGATCCAATTGTTGATCCCACCCTTAAGAATAAAAACCTCACTTCCTAATTTTTTTAATTCTTTAGAAAACTCTTCAGATTTATTTCCATTTTGGCAGAAAAGAATAATCGGCTTGTCGGTATTTTTGTCAATTTCTTTCTTACATTTTTCTAAATTTGGTCCTAAGTAAAGTGCCTGACTAATTTTTCCTTTAGCAAACTCTTTATCATTGCGTAAATCTAACAATAAAGCATTTTTGTTATTTAACTGAAAAATAAGTTCTTGTGGTTCAAGTTTAGTGGCTTTTCTTAAGTTTTCTGTGTAAAAAAATAAAGATATCGCCAATACTAATGGAAGCACCAAAAACCAATTTGTAAGCAAAAATTCAAAGAAATATGGCATCAGAGAGGTATCATAACGTATTTAGATATTTTAACTATGTCAAATGAATTAAAAAATTTTCTAGTTTTGATCAGACACGGACAAAGTGAATGGAATGAAAAAAATCTTTTCACAGGCTGGAAGAATCCTCCTTTAACAAGGTTGGGTGAATTGGAAGCAGAACGTGCGGGATCAAAAATAAAATCTTTAAAGATAGATTTTGATATTCATTTCACATCGGAATTAATCAGAGCACAAAGTACGGGTTTCATTATTCAAAAAGTTATCGAAAAAAATATAGACACGATAAAAAATGTTGCTCTTAACGAAAGAGATTATGGAGATCTATCTGGCTTAAATAAAGACGAAGCTAGGAAAAAGTGGGGGGATGAACAGGTTTATATTTGGCGCAGATCTTATGATGTACCCCCGCCGGGAGGCGAAAGTTTGAGAGATACTTCTAATAGAGTAATTCCATACTACAAGGATAAAATTTTGCCTAAATTAAATTTAGGTAAAAATATTTTGGTTACTGCTCACGGGAACTCTTTAAGAGCTTTGGTGAAAGAAATAGAAAGTATTTCTCCAGAAGACATCGTTAAACTCGAAATTGCTACTGGAGAACCTATTATTTATTCTTACTCTCAAAATAAGTATAGAAAATTAGAACTTTAACCTAACTGAGATTTTATTTTTTAAAAGTTCTTTCTTGACTTTCATAATTGAAATTTCCTCGTAATGAAAAATACTGGCAGCCAAAACAGCATCTGCTTTCCCTAATTTGATAGCTTCTACTAAATGACCAAGTTTGCCTGCTCCACCAGAAGCTATTAAAGGTATTCTCAATAAAGAAGAGAGTTTTTGATTTAAATCGTTATCGTAACCACTTTTAGTTCCATCCTTATCCATAGATGTCATTAAGATCTCACCTGCTCCCAAATCTTCAACTTTTTTTGCCCAGTCCAAAGCATTTAATTCAGTTTTATTTTTTCCACCATGAGTAAAAACTGTCCAATTCTCTCCTTCTTGCTTAGCATCGATTGCTACAACGATGCATTGAGATCCAAATTCTCTTGAAGCTTCTTCCACTAACTTTGGTTCAAGTATTGCAGCAGTATTTATAGAAACTTTGTCTGCACCGGACTTGAGCAAAACTTCAACGTCTTTTAATCTTTTGATTCCTCCTCCAACTGTAAAGGGGATAAAAACTTGATTTGCTATCTCCTCAACAGTAGTAAGTGTTGTAGATCTTTTTTCGTAAGATGCATCTATATCAAGCATACATATCTCGTCTGCTCCTTCAAGATCATATCGTTTAGCTACCTCTGAAGGACTTCCTGCATCAACAATATTTTTAAAATTAATACCTTTGACTACTCTTCCGCCTCTTACATCGAGGCAAGGAATAATTCTTACTGTAAGAGACATTATTTTTTAAACCTCTCTAGAATTTCCTTCAAGTCAATAGAACCTTCATAAAGAGCTTTGCCACAGATCGCTCCGTAAACATTTTCTAATAACGCTAATTTGACTAAATCTTCAAGACAACTTACTCCTCCTGACGCAATTATTGGAAAATTTGACACATCAGCTAATTTTTTGGTCTCTTCAATATTAGGACCTAGCAGCATGCCATCTTTGTCAATATCTGTATAAATAATTTGATGAATGGGAAGTTCTTTAAACCTCTCAACTAAATCTGTAGCTAATATCTCTGAAGTTTTCGTCCAGGCTTCAGTAGAAACGTAACCTTTTTTTGCGTCCAGTCCTAAAATAATTCTCTTTGGGTAAATTTCACAAGCTTCTGAAAAAAAATTCTTATCACTTATTGCAACACTACCTAAAATAAAAAAATCGATACCTAAATTTTCGTAATTTTTTAGTGTGTCGAGATTTCTAATTCCGCCTCCTAACTGAAGAATAGAGTTTGGGAATTTCTTTCGAATTTCCTCAATTACAGAAAAGTTTGTCGACTTGCCTTCATAAGCCCCATCTAAGTCAACCAAATGTATTCTTTCTGCTCCCATGCTAATCCAATGCGCCGCAGCATCTGATGGATCTTCAAAGTAAATTTTGGTCGAGTCAAGATCACCTTTTTGGAGCCTCACACATTTTCCATTTTGTATGTCTATTGCTGGAATAGGAATCATATCTTCCAATCTATAAAATTTTTTAAAAATCTTAATCCTTGAGAACCGCTTTTTTCAGGGTGAAATTGGACACCGATTATGTTTTCTTTAATTACTGCAGAATTAAAAATTTCTCCATGAGTTGTTTGAGCCAAAACTTTACTATCTTCAACTCTTTTAGAAGCGAAAGAATGCACAAAATAAAAATTGCTGGAATTAGGAATTGCAGAATTGATGAAATGATCTTTTTTAAATTCAACTTGATTCCAGCCCATGTGTGGAATTTTTAAATTTTTACTATGTATAAATCTTTCAATCTTCTCGGGAAAAATATTCAATCCTTGGTCACCTAAAGATTCTTCACTGACTGAAAATAATACTTGTAGACCTAAACAAATTCCTAAATATGGCTTCTCCGATATTGTATTTTTCAAACTTTCGAAAAGTTCGTTTTTTTTTAAATTTTCGATACATGCGCCCATAGATCCTTGTCCAGGTAAAATTATCTTATCTATGGAATTGAAATCTTCTCTTTTAGAGATAATTTTTGCATCAGCTCCCAAGAAAGTTAATGCCCTTAAAACAGAAAAGATATTACTCGCACCATAATCTACGACACCTATTTGCATAATAAAACCTCTTACAATGACCCTTTGGTCGAAGGTATCTGATCTGTTTTTGCTCCATCTAGAGCACAAGCTTGCTTGAGAGCTAAAGCAAAAGCTTTAAAAATAGTCTCTGCTTGATGATGAGCATTGATACCTTTTAAGTTATCAATGTGAATCGTTGCAAGCGCTTTATTTGTAAAACCTTGAAAAAATTCTCTAAGCAACTGTAAATCAAAATCATTGATAGATTCTTTTGTGAATTCAACATTCCAACTCAAGCCTGGTCTACCCGAAAAGTCTACAACTACTCTAGACAAAGCCTCATCCAAAGGAGCATAGGCTGATCCAAATCTCTTGATTCCCTTTTTTTTACCGAGAGCTTTATTGAATGCATCGCCCATACAAATACCAACGTCTTCAACCGTGTGGTGTGCATCAACTTCAAGATCTCCAGATGCAGAGAGACTGATATCAAAATCGCCATGTTTCGAGACTTGTTCAAGCATGTGAGAAAAGAATGGCAAATCTATTTTATGTTTACTTTCTCCACTACCATCTAGGTTTAAAGAAAGTGAAATTTGCGTTTCTTTGGTATTTCTTTCTAAATCAATTTTTCTCATAAAAAGTTATTATAACGGAGCGAAGGATTAAAAATAAATTTATGAGTAATTTTTCTGAAAAGATTATATCTTGGTATGAAATCAATGGTAGGAAAAATCTGCCATGGCAAAAAAAAGATCCTTACAAGGTCTGGATTTCTGAAATCATGCTTCAGCAAACTCAAGTAACTACAGTCATTCCTTACTTCAACAAATTTATTTCTAAATATCCAACAATTAAAACTTTGGCCTCTACAAGTTTGGATGAAGTCTTGTCGTTGTGGTCTGGACTTGGGTACTACACAAGGGCAAGAAATATTCATAAAACGGCAAAAATTTTAAAAAAGGATTTTGACTGCAAACTTCCTAACGAAATTGAAGCTTTAATGTCTCTTCCTGGGATTGGTTTTTCTACTGCTGGGGCAATATTATCACTAGGATTCGAACAATCTGGAGTAATTCTTGACGGAAATGTAAAAAGAGTTTTATTAAGAATCTCTGGAAGTAAGTCACCCATGAACAAATATAAGACTGAAAAATCTCTTAAAGAGTTCGCAAATATTTTATTGCCTGATTCAAAACATAAAGAATATTCTCAAGGTCTAATGGATCTTGGAGCAATAATTTGCAGGCCAAATAATCCAAATTGTAGTGAATGTCCGGTAGATGAGGATTGCGCAGCGAATAAAAATGAAATACAAGACGAAATACCAATAAAGATCGCTAAAAAAGAAAAAATCGAAAAAAAAATTGATTGGATTTTAATAAAAACAAAAAATAAAGTTCTTCTTAAGAAAAATAAAGAAAAAGGAATTTGGCAAAATCTTTGGGTTCTTCCAGAAAAAGATTTTTTTTCTTCAAAGAAAATTTCTAAAATACTTCCTGTGGAAGAGGATTTTTCAAGCTTTGAGCATCATCTATCCCATAAAAAACTTCTAATCTCAGTGAAGGTATTGACTATTAAAAACAAAGATAGATTGTCGATTGATAGAAGGATTTTTAATTGGGTAAATATTTCTGATTCAGTTAATATGGGAATTCCTAAACCCGTCAAAGATATTTTAAAAAAAATATGACTGAAAAAGTATTTTGTAGAAAATTTAAAGAAGACCTTCCGAAAATGGTTCGCCCGCCATACCCCGGCCCTAAAGGAGAAGAGCTCTTTAATTCTGTTTCTAAAAAAGCCTGGGACGAATGGATTACCCTTCAAACTACACTAATAAATGAAAAACAATTAGACCTTTCAAAAAAAGAGGCGAGAGATTACCTTAATATTCAATTGGAATTATTTCTTGATAATAGCGATCATGACACCGCCGAAGGGTTCAAAGAAATATAAAATCTAGACAACTCTCATGGTAAGCATAAAGAAAACAGTTAAAAAACTAACGCTAGATGAGAAAATTTCGTTATTAACTGGTTTTAATTCTTGGTATTCCAACAAAATACCTAGACTTAAAATTCCGAGTATGAAAATGTCAGATGGTCCTAATGGAGTTAGAGGAGATTCTACCTCTGGAAAAAGCTCAGCCTGTTTTCCTTGCCCTATTTCTTTAGGGTCGACTTGGAACAAAGAATTAATAAATAAAATTGGAATTGCTCTTGGACAAGAAGCTTTAGATAAAGACGTCGATGTTCTTCTTGGGCCTACTATAAATCTTCACAGACACCCTCTTGGAGGAAGACATTTTGAAAACTTTTCAGAGGATCCGGTTTTAACAGGAGAAATTGCGGTTGCCTATGTAAAAGGAGTTCAATCAAAAAAAGTTTCCGCTTGTTTGAAGCACTTTGTCGCTAATGATACAGAGTTTGAAAGACACACAGTAAGCTCAAACCTTGACGAAAGGACCTTAAGAGAAATCTATCTTTTACCCTTTGAGATGGGAGTAAAAAAAGCAAAAGCAAAGTCTGTTATGTCTGCGTATAACAAACTCAACAATATTTATTGCAGTTCTAATAAAGATTTATTGATCGATATTTTAAAAAAAGAGTGGGGCTTCGATGGTTACGTTGTAAGCGATTGGGGGGCTGCTTTAGAAACCGTTGATAATGCCACTGGTGGCTTAGATATGGAAATGCCTGGACCAGGAAATACTTGGGGAGAGAAACTTAAAACGGCCGTAGAAAAAAAAGAAGTCTCCGAAACTTTAATTGATGACAAAGTAAAAAGAATTTTATCGACTATGGAATTTACAGGAAGATTTAGTTCTCCAAAAAATAAATCCGAAAAAGAAAAAAATAGGAAATCGCATAAAAAGTTATTAAGAAATTGTGCAAGCGAAGGCATGGTTTTATTAAAAAATGAAAATTTACTTCCTCTAAAGAAAAAAAAGATTAATTCAATTGCTCTCATTGGACCCAACGCTAAATTTAGTCAAATTATTGGAGGAGGAAGTGCAAGCCTTAAACCGCATTATCAAATCCACCCTTTAGAGGCTTTGAAAAATTACATAGATGAAAAAAGAATTTCTTACGCAAAAGGCGTACATACACATAAGTACCTTCCAAAATTCAATGAGTCTTTGTTTTCTGATTCCGAAGGATTTAAAGTCGAATATTTTGACAGCGAAATAAAAGAATCTAAGCTCTTAAAGACAGAATTTCTGAAAGGAAATAAGTTTTGGGTTTTTGATGGATTTGCAAAAGATATTATTAACAAAGATGAACGGCCCAATATCAAAGTTAAATTCTCTTGTGAATACAAGGCAGATGTTGAAGGCGCACACGAATTTGAAGTTTTTGGCATTGGACCATGTGTCATGAAAATCGATGGCAAAGAAATAATAGATAATGCAAACGATATACAACCAGGTGAGGCATTTTTCTCTTTTGGCAGTGCTCCTAAAAAAACAAAATTGATTTTAAAACGGAATCAAAAATATCTAATCGAAGTCATATATTCCTTTGAAGGAAGGTTTCCTGCTGTTCAATTTGGTTGCTTACCTCCTGACAAAGAAAATTTATTAGAAGCTGCAAAAAAAATAGCTAAAGATTCAGATGCAGTGATTTTACTTGTTGGCACAAATTCAGATTGGGAGACGGAAGGTAATGATAGAAACTCTCTTGAGCTACCCTGTAGCCAAGATGATTTAGTTAACCAAATCACTAAGATAAATTCAAATTGTGCTGTGGTTCTGAACACTGGTTCTCCGGTGAGTATGCCCTGGGTAACCCAACCAAAAGCAATTATTCAATCTTGGTTTGGGGGTCAAGAGTACGGAAATGCTCTCATGGACATTATTTTTGGAGAAACTAATCCCTCAGGAAAACTTCCTACAACTTTCCCTACAGAAATTAAAAGTACTCCGGCTTTTTCGTCCTACCCAGGGAAAAATTCACAAATGAATTATGAAGAAAAGCTTCTCTTAGGTTACCGATGGTATGAAAAAAGAGACATCAAAACATTGTTTCCTTTTGGCCATGGTCTAAGTTATACGAGTTTTGAATATAAAAATTTAAGTCTCATTCAAAAAAATAAAAAAGTTTATTGCAATCTTGAAGTTTCAAATATTGGGAAAAGAGAAGGAAAAGAGATAATTCAATGTTATGTCAGTTCCCCAAGTCCAAACAAAAATGAGCCACTTAAAACTCTTGAAGCATTCATTAAAGTAAGAATAAAAAAAGGACAAACAAAATTAGTGACCCTTGAATTAGATGAAAGAAATTTTTCTTATTGGGACATCAATTCAAAAAATTGGAAATTAAAAGAAGGTGAATACGAAATTTTAATTGGCTCTTCTTCAGAAAATATTCACTTAAAAGAAAAACTTTCTCTTAAATAGTTTATCCATTTAATAAAAAGGTAATTTGTTTGCTTGTAAGTTTAATTGACAAGGCTCGCATACAACTCTCCGATTCAAATAGATTTCTTGGGCCAATTAAAGGAAAAATATTTTCATGTCGATTGATAACATAAGCTAACGATAATTCAATTGCCGTGCATCCTAATTCATCAGCTAAATGAAAACACCTCTCTCTTCGATCTAAATTTGACCGACTATGCCAAACCCTTAATTCTTCATCCAAAGTTGGGTTAGCTCCATGGGAACCTTTTGGGAATGATTGTTGTTGTACAAAAAATCCACGAGCTTGACTGGACCATGGAAACAAATAAATATTATTCTTAATTACGTAATCTAAAAATTCTTCATCACACCTCATACAACCAGGCCAAACGGGCTGATTCATTTCTGCCAAACTAAAGTTGTTACTTAATACTTTAAATCCTTCTTTATCATTAGCTTCGGCATATTCATTTGCCTCACTAAACCTATTAAGACTCCAATTTGAAGCACCCAAGATTGAAATGAATCCAGCTTTTTTTAATTCATTTAATTTATCAATAAATTCGCCTACAGGAACTTCAGGGTTATCTCTATGCAAACAATAAATATCGAATTTTTTTAAGTTAAGTCTCTTTAAAGATTCTTTTATTTGAGGCTCTATAAAACTTGGCTCACACTGTGGAGTATGTGCGCCCTTTCCTAGAATAATCACCTCGTCTTGAATATTTTTTTTTCTTATCCAATTGCCTAGGTATTTATCTGAAAGACCATTGTTATAGATGTAAGCGGTATCAAAAATTCTTCCACCCTGTTGATAGAAATGTTCAAACATGCAGTAGGCATGTAAATCAGAGATTTGATTGTCACAACCAAAGACTACTTTCGGAGTTGATTTTCCTAGTATTTCAGTTGTATCTTTTTCTAAGTTAGAATCTAAATGAAAATAATGATCAATTATTGGAGAATTTTTGATTTCGTTGCTTGGGTAGATTACTCCTAGCTTGGAATACCATTTTTCTAAAGAAAGAATGTTTCCTAAAGTATCCTTGTGGGACATCAAAGATGATTCAAAAATATTTTGAGCTATGCAATTTGCCGCCTCATCAATTTCTCTAGTAAACAATCCTACTTCATCATTTATCTGAACGATTTCCTCTTTTCCTTGATTAATAAATTTAACCGAAGAAATGCCGTCGTTAAATTGTCCGCAATGCCAAGGATCAGAAATTTCTAATCTCAAGTTTTCTGCTTCAACAATCAAATTGTTTTCATAGTTCTCATTAATAGCCGTCTTGATTTCTGCAGAAATATTTTCTGAAAATTCAATCGTCGCTGTTGATTTAGCGTCTACACCTGTTTCATCTAACTCCCCTTCTACAGTTATTTTAGAAGGCTCTGCAAAAGGTAAATCAGTTAGTTTTCCGCCAATTAGTCTTGCCATAGATAAGGGATAGCAGCCTACATCTAGAATTGCACCTCCTGCTAACTTTGGATTTCTTAATCTATGCTCTTTTGATACATCAGCACTAAAGCCAAATGAACTCTTTAAAGAAACTCTTTTATTGAGAAAATACTTTTCAATGTACTCTAAAATCTTAAAAGTCTGAGGGTGACACCTATACATAAATGCCTCCATAAGAAAAACTTTTCTTTTTTGGGCTTCATTAATTAATATCATTGATTCAGAGGAATTTATCGTTAAAGGTTTTTCACACAACACATTAAGATTGCTTCTTATGCAATCCAAAGAATATTTAAAATGAGAAACGTGAGGAGTAGCTACATAAACCGCTTCAATGCCGCTATTCAAAAACTTATCTAGTTTGTTGAAAGAATTTATTCCATGTTTTTGTGCAAAATTCTTTACTTTGGTTTCATTTCTTCCGAATACCGCTTGAAGTTCTGAAGTTTTAGAATGTTTGATCGAATGAGAAAAAGCATTGGCGATTCCCCCATTTCCAATTACTCCCCATTTTAATTTTTTCTTAGGCAATAAAAATCTCCCCTTTGCTAAACATATATTCTAAATTGATTGCGCATTAAAGACGATTCTTCTAAGATATTTTCTTTCCCAAGCCCAGATAGCTCAGTTGGTAGAGCAAAGGACTGAAAATCCTTGTGTCGGTGGTTCGATTCCACCTCTGGGCACCAACGAGATAACATTTTTAAAACCAACTCAATAATACTAAAATACCCCCAATGGGTATAAGAATTATTTGTCTTTTGTCTGTCATGTCGTTTGGACTTGATGCTAGACCTATATCTTACACAGGTGGTTCAACCATAATGGCGTTTTCAGATAACATAAAAAATTCTATCTACTACCATTATTCGCCATCCTATAAATACTCAATTGGGATTGAAGTTATAAGAAATAAATATTTTAAAGATAATTATTCATATGTTAGATATACATACTTGATAAATAGAAAGAATACTGAAAACTCTCAAAGAAATTTGTATTTTCAATCTGGTGTTAGTTCAAAAGGTTTTGATGAATTTTTTTATGGTATACATGGAGATTGGGAAACAAGAAGATTATTTGTTGGTTTTGGAATAAAGGAAACTGAAAGAAAAATTCAAGACTATTTAGAACAATACTATCAAATAGGAGTTGCGCCCTATCTTGGTGATTATGGTGACTTGCACACATGGATAATGATTAAGGCAAAAGATAATTCTCTTGAAAATAAGTGGTCAACTTACCCTGTATTAAAATTTTTTAAAGGAAATGTTCTTATGGAATTTGGTTATAGCAAAAAAACTAAATGGGATATTCATCTAATGTATAGATTTTGAGAGGAAAAATGAAAAATATATTATTAATTCTTATTTTTACTTCAATGGCATGGGGAGAAACCCCTCATGACGGCATGCATCATACTCATGAAGGACATGTTCATGAAGAATTTGTAGATGGTAAGAAATTAGAAGTTGATCCTGAGAGATTTGATAAATTCGTTATGGATCTTGAAGATACCCAAATTGCAATCGTGAATGTTCAAGGTATGGTGTGTGATTTTTGTGCTAGAGGTATTGAAAAAACATTTAAAAAAGACACCAATGTAAAAAAAGTAGACGTTGATCTGAGCAAAGGAAAAGTTTTAATCGCATACAATGTTGCTCATGAAATAATCTTTGATGATATCAAGGAAAAAATTCTAATAAACGGACAAAATGCAATTGATATGCAGGTTATTAATCTTTAAAAATTATGCAAGATAAATCAGCAAATTTTTTATCCTTGTTTGCCTCGTCATCAACTTTAATATGTTGTGCACTTCCTTCATTATTTATTGCAGTTGGTGCAGGTGCTTCTTTTGCAAGTTTAATAACAGTCTTTCCATTTTTAATTGTCTTATCTCAATATAAATTATCTATAACAATATTTGCTTCAGTGACCATCATATTTGCTGGATATGTGAATTATAAAACTTATTATATGCCTTGCCCCACAGATCCTGAGTTAGGCAAGTTATGCATGCAAACTAGAAAACAATCAAGATATGTTTATTACATTTCAGTTGTATTGTTTATTTTTGCTACAATATTTACTTATTTAGTTCCTAAATTCGTATGAAAAATCCATGCCATAAAGAAGAAATTCCTAGTCTTAACAGAATTGAGGGACAAGTTCGTGGAATTGCTAACATGATTGATGAAGAAAAGTATTGCATTGATATACTCAATCAAATCAAGGCAGTTAGAAATGCTCTTACAAGTATTGAAGGAAAAATATTAAAAAGACATATGAAAGAATGTGTTAAGGAAGCATTAAATGATGAGAAGGGTTTTGACAATAAGGTTGAGGAAATATTAAAAACCCTTAAAAGATAGATTAAATTACTGGTTTCATGTGTGCGCTCTTTGTATCAATGCTGTGAAGGTTTTTATCATGTTCGTGCACACAGGTGTGCACACAAATGGTCTGAAAGGTAATAATTTAAAGGGATTATGACTTACGAACAAAGAACTGAAAATCCTTGTGTCGGTGGTTCGATTCCTAGCAGGGACATCACAATTTTCTAAAACTAAAAAAATAGAATCTTTTTTAAGACTTCATTATTTTATAACATTCAAAGAATTAGAAAACTTTTGTATGTTATTTACTTTAGTTGGCCTTCCAATACATATGTAATCAAATTCTTTCTTAGACAGAAGATTTGGATCGTAGATATTCCTTCCATCAAAAATAACTGCATTTTTTAAATAAGTTTTTAACTCTTCCAAGTCTATGTTAAAAAATTCTTTCCATTCTGTAGCGATAATCAATGCATTTGATTCTTTAGCTGCATCGAAAGGATTATCATTAAAAGATAAATTTTTATGCTTTATAGTTTCTCTTAAATTATCAAGAGCCTTAGGGTCATAGGCTTTAACAAGCGCTCCTTTGTTTAGAAGATTTTTAATCAATTTAATTGCAGGAGCGAAACGAATATCGTCTGTATTAGGTTTGAAGGATACACCCCATACAGAAAGAGTAAGGCCAGATAAATCATCAGATTTGAAATATTCTGTAATCTTTTTAGTAAAAATGTCTACCTGGAAATCATTAATCTCAATTACAGATTTTAATAGTTTCAAATCTAGATTTGCGTCATTAGCATTATCAATTATCGCTCTGATATCTTTAGGAAAACATGAACCGCCAAATCCCAATCCAGGATATAGGTATTCATAACCTATCCTTTTATCAAGTCCTATACCCATTCTTACTTTCTCAATATCAGCACCCTTTATGTCGGCATAATTTGAAAGCTCATTCATAAAACTTATTTTAGTAGCCAAAAAAGCATTTGAAGCATATTTAGTCAACTCTGCCGAAGGTGTGTCCATAAAAATTATAGATTTATTCTCCCTTATGAAAGGAGAAAAAATAGTTAGAAAAAAATCTTCTGAGATATCAGAATTTTTACCAATGACTATTCTGTCAGGTTTTAAGAAATCTTTTACTGCAGAACCTTCTCTTAAAAATTCTGGACACATTGAAATATTGATATTCTTTGAGGAATCGATCATTGTTGATAATTCTTCACATGTGCCTGGAGGAACAGTAGATTTAATAATAAAAAAAGCATCTTTTGTATTTTCAGAAATAGAAAAAATTGATTTGTAGAGAGCTAGTAAGTTTGCCTCACCCGAACCTCTGGGTGGTGTGCCGACACAAATAAAAAATATATTTGAAAAATCGGAAACTTCCTTCAACTTATCTGAAAAACTTAATCGATTATTTCCTAAATTTTCTTTTAGCAAAGATTCAAGCTGAGGCTCATAAATATTAGTTTTACCGTTTTTAAGAAGATCAATCTTATCCTTATCTATGTCATAACATTTAACTTCATGTCCTGAGTGGGCAAAACATGCTGCAGTTACCAAGCCAACATATCCTGCACCAATAACATTAATATTCATGAATGTGCCGTTGTTACCGAAGAAATAAAATTGCTTGCAACTTCGTCCCAAGAATATTTTTTTGAATATGCAATACACGATTTAGGATCAACTTTTTGTGCTTGCTTTATTGCTTGGTATAAATCTTTATTTAAATAGCCATTTACGCCATTCTTAACAACATCAATAGGTCCGGTTACTGGATATCCTGCCACTGGAGTTCCACAGGCATTTGCTTCTATCATCACTATTCCAAAGGTATCAGTCCGAGAAGGGAAAACCTTAACACATGCGTTTGAGTAAATTTCTGCAAGCTCTCTGCCAAATTTATAGCCAAGAAATTCTACATCTGGATATTTTTTTTTGAGACTTTTCAAACTAGGCCCATCACCTACAACGACTTTCTTTTTGTCCAGTTCTAAACTTAAGAAAGACTCTAAATTTTTTTCTTTAGATACTCTGCCAACATATAGATAGTAACTATTATTTCTATCACTTGGAGTGGGGGAAAAAATGTTTTCATCAATGCCCCTTGACCATAAAGCTAATTTCTTAATTCCTATCTCTTCCAGTTCCTTTTTATGAGATGGAGTATTTACAAAGGTCACACAAGCTGCATTGTGAAACCATCTTTCAAATCTATTTGTAAATTGAACTGGAATACCCAGCATTTTTTTTAGATATAAGGGAAAGTTTGTGTGGTAAGAAGATGAAAATTTTAATTTTTCAACCAAACACACTTTTCTTGCATAAAGCCCAAGCGGGCCCTCAGTTGCAATATGAATTAAATCTGGACGAAAATCGTTTATTATTTTTTTTATTTTAAAAACATTCAGTGAAAGTTTTATTTCCTTATAAAAAGGTATAGGAACAGAAACAAAACTATTTGGCTCAATAATTTTTACATCATTATTTATTGATAGTTTCTTTACTAAATTTTCTAATGTAGTTACTACGCCATTAACTTGAGGTTTCCAAGCATCCGTGACCAAAAGAATTTTCATGCAACCTTATCTTCTGTATGATTTTGATTGTTTGTATATTTAGAATAATCAATTATGTGAAAACGGCCCTCATAATCTTCTACCAATGCTGTACAAGACTCAACCCAGTCGCCACAGTTTAAATAATGTATTTCATCTATCATTTCATTCGCAACTGAATGAATATGTCCGCAAATTACACCATCAAATCCTTCTTTTTTACATACAAAAGCTAAAGTACTCTCAAAATCGCTTATAAAATTTACTGCTGATTTAACTTTGTGTTTTACGAATGCTGAGAAGGACCAGTATCCAAGATTGAAATTTTTTCTGAAAAAATTTACTACTCTATTTGTTGCCATCAAGAGTTCATAAGCCCAGCTTCCTAATTTAGAAATCCATTTACTGTATTTCGTAACTAAATCAAATTGATCGCCATGGATGACAAGGTATTTTTTTCCACTTATCGAGGTATAAATAGCTCGATCAGTAACTTTTACATTTCCAAGTAGGATAGGCGAATATGATCTAAGAAACTCATCGTGATTTCCAGTGATGTAATTTACATTTGTGTCATCTTTGGCATAAGACAAAAAACGTCTTAAAACATTGGTGTGCGCTTGGGGCCAAAAAAGAGATTGTTCCATTCGCCAGCCGTCAACGATGTCTCCAACAAGATATAGTTCTTCGCAGGAATTATTGTAGAGAAAATCAAGTAGTCTTTCTGCTTGACAACCCTTGGTGCCCAAATGAATGTCTGACAACCAAATAGACTTGTATTTTTTTTGATTCACCAATGAAACTATTAGAAACTTATGTAAGTTCTGATTCAATGCTCATAAATCTAATCAGTATGATTTTTTCTTAAAATTTTCAATTCTGTAACAGAACCTTTATAAAGTTCACGCTTTCTTTAAGTCATCGCAAAAAGTACCTATAGCTTTATTAAAATTTGAAGAGTTATGTAAGAAAATGAAACAATGAAAATATTCGTTGGTTACTACTAGGAGCAATTTATACAAAATAAGACTTTTAGAACCTTTAAAAATACATACTATTTCTACAACGACTTAACTAAAGAAAAGGATAGAGATTTTGAAAATAATATAATGATCTCAATGGAACCTATGGTTTAAAACTCTGCATGGCATACAAAACCAGCAAACTTAAAAGACTTAACAACTGGTAAAGCACAAATACTTGAAAGATCAATAAATTTGTTCCATTCCACCTCTGGGCACCTTTTAAAAAATATCTTTCAAAAAAAACCTGAAGTATGATGTCTTAATGAATTTCTTCAGAAAAAAACAAATCCTTTACCCAGCAATAGAGCCATTTGACTCAGGTTTTATCAAAGACGGAATTCATGAAATTTATTATGAACAATGTGGGAATCCTAAAGGAAAACCCGCCGTTTTTTTTCATGGAGGTCCTGGTGGTGGCGCTGGTAAATTTTCAAGAAGATTTTTTAATCCAAAAAAATACAGAATTGTCCTTTTTGATCAAAGGGGTTGTGGAAAAAGTAAACCTCATGCTTGTTTAGAAAATAATACAACTTGGCATTTGGTTCAAGACATAGAAACGATAAGAAAGAAGTTAGAAATTGAAAAGTGGTTAGTATTTGGTGGATCTTGGGGAAGTACCCTTGCACTTGCTTATGCACAAAAACACCCAGAGTGTGTCACAGAACTTGTGCTGAGAGGAATCTTCATGCTGAGAGAAAAAGAATTGAGATGGTTTTATCAATATGGGGCAAGTGAAATCTATCCAGAAGCTTGGCAAGGATTTATCAATGAAATTCCAGAAGAAGAGAGATTCGATCTAATTGATGCTTATAGAAAAATTTTCAACGGTGAGGACAAGGAGAAAAAATTATCTGCTGCTAAGGCCTGGTCAAAGTGGGAAGCCTCAACGAGCTTTATAAATCATAATCCAAATGCAGTTAAAGATTCGATCAATGCTGAATTTGCGCTAGCTTTTGCTCAAATAGAAAATCATTACTTTATTAACAATGGTTTCTTAGATCACGAAAATCAGCTCCTCGATGGCGTTGACACTATAAGACACATTCCCGCAGTTATTGTTCAAGGAAGATATGACCTAGTCTGTCCAGCAACCACTGCTTACGAATTACATTCGCGTTGGCCCGAATCTAAATTAAAAATTGCTCCATTTTCGGGACACTCTGCTTTTGAAAAAGAAATTTCTAAATTATTAATTGAAACAACTGACGAGTTTTCAAGAAATTAGTTGATTGACAGACCAAATACAAACTCAATATTATTATGTTGAGAAAAGATTTTTAAATGTCGGAAAATTTATTATTAAAGGGAATAAAAGTAATTGATGCCGCTAGCTTTATTGCTGGACCTGCTTCCACAACCATACTTTCTGATTTTGGTGCCGAGGTTATTAAAATCGAGCCTCCTAAAGTAGGAGATAGTTTAAGACATCTTATCCTGCGAACTAGAAGAGTTAACCCACAGGGAGACAAAGATTACTGTTGGCATTTAACTTCTAGGAATAAAAAAAGTCTCGCATTGGATCTAAACACCTCTAAAGGCCAAGAAATCTTAAAAGAATTAATAAAAGAAGCAGATGTATTTGTCACCAACATGCCAAAAAAAACTAGAGAAAAGTTGAAAATACGTGCCGAAGATTTATTACCTATAAACGAAAGGCTAGTTTATGGATCACTAACTGGTTATGGTGAAAGCGGTGAAGACTCCCATCGAACTGCTTTTGATGTTTTGGCTTGGTGGGCAAGAAGTGGTTTGATGGATATTGTGAGACCATCTGATAATTCTTCCCCCGGATTTGTTCCGATTGGTATAGGCGATCAGCCTACTGGTGTTGCTTTGTTTGCAAGCATAATGACAGCTTTATACAGAAGAGAGAAAACTGGAAAAGGAGGAGAAGTCTACACTTCATTGATGGCAAATGGAGCTTGGTCAAATGGTAGCTATATTCAAGCAGGATTGTTCAATGCAGAATTTCCAGACCGACAAGAAGAATCTCCTCTTCATCCTTTCGGAGGAAGATACAAAACTAAAGACGGTAGGTTTTTACTCTTGGCTATAATCGACGCAGCTAAAGAATGGCCTAAATTTCTAAATGCAATGGATTTAAATTATTTAAACGAGAATGAAAAATTTTCTAGTTTTAAAAAATTAAATTCTAATTTTCATGAGTTGTACAAAATTTTAGAAGATGTATTTATACGATATAGCCTAACTGAAGTTATAGATAAATTGAGAGATTCTGGTGTTACTTTTGGATTCATGAACAAATCAAATGATCTTGCAAGCGATCAACAATTTCTTGATAGTGGGGTATTGATTAAGTATGAAAACGAAGCATTCGAAGAAGATTCTCTTACTGTAAATAGTCCAGTTTTTCTAAAAAACGAGCCTAAAAAAACTCCGGCAAAAGGCCCAGATCTTGGCGAACATACAAGAGAAATTTTAATTAGCCTTGGTAAAAGTGAAGCAGACATTAGTGCGTTAAAAGAATCTGGAATAATAGATTTTTAAAAAATGAAATCTTTAGAATATTTTTTTGACTGTAGTAGCCCCTGGACATATCTTTCATTCAGAGGAATTTTAGATCTATCAAAAAGAAAAGATTTTGAAATCATTTGGAAGCCAATTTTAGTTGGTGGCATTTTCAATTCTATTAATCCTAGTGTTTATGAAAGCAGAAAAAATCCAGTAAAAGAGAAATTAGAATATTCTCAAAAAGATCTTTTAGATTGGGCTAACTATAGAGGCATACAAATCAATTGGCCTAAAATCTTCCCTGTAAATAGTGTTAAGGCAATGAGAGGTTGCTTTTACTTTATCGATCACGGAAATTTAGAACCTTATGTTGAGCAAATCTTTAAAGCTTACTGGACCAATGGAGAAAATATTTCTGAAGATGAATTTCTAGAGAGACTCGTGGAGAAAATGGAAGTCAATCCGAAAGAATTTATCGAGTTCATAAATAATTCTGAAGTAAAACAGAGACTAGTTGATAATACCCAAAATCTAATTGATCGAGGTGGCTTTGGCTCACCAACCTTTTTTCTTGATGTAAATGATATGTATTTTGGCAATGATCGGCTTCAACTTATAGAAAAAATAATTTAATTTGATTATTCCTCTTTTTTAGCTTTTGCCATTTCTGAAATACTCTTTGCGTCTTGATTGAACATAGTTTTTAGACTTTCTTTGGATATACCCTTTCCAAAATTTCTAACCTCCTTACCGACTTCGATGCCCTTTCTCACTGCTGGTCTAGACTTGATGGCATCAAACCACCTTCTAACATTTGCAAAAGAATCCAAATCTACTTCATATCGCTTGTAAGCTGTAACCCAAGGGAATGAAGCCATATCTGCAATTGAATACTCTCCAGCAAGATATTCTCTTTCAGCCAAAACTCGATCCATTACGCCGAGCAGACGATCGTATTCGTCTTTGTATCTTTTTTCAGAGTAAGAATGATCACCAGGAAAATTTGGCGCGTAATTTACAAAATGACTCACCTGTCCTGCCATTGGGCCTAAACCGCCAACTTGCCAAAATAACCATTCAAGAACTCTTTCTCTTTCAGGCGAAGTTTGAGGAAAAAACTTCCCAGCCTTTTCTGCTATGTACATCAAAATAGCGCCAGACTCAAACACACTTATCGGCTCACCATTAACAATATTTTCATGGTCAACAATTACTGGCATTCTATTGTTGGGGCTTATCTTTAGAAAATCGGGTTTGAATTGATCGCCGCTGCCCAAATTTACAAACACTACTTTGTAATCCATTCCACACTCTTCAAGCATTATCGAAATCTTCCAACCATTAGGAGTTGGCGCGTAATATAAATCGATCATTTTAAACCTTTATTAAAGGCAATTTTTGCAGACCCAAAGCGTCTCTGTAAGTGTTGTGATAATGATGAAGTGCAGGTTCATTTTTTCCAAAAGTCAAAAAATCTAGATGGCCAGAATTTAGCCCTTTATGAGAGGATGCGGCAGCGACGTAATCTTCGTCTCTAATCACACTACCAAAAGCGCTGTATAACTCTTCCAAGGGGTTTTGTCCGGTCTCCGCGGATACACCCATTTTATTGGCTGCTTCAATAGCTTCTGGATAAAAATAAAATGAAATTTTTGAAACACTTTTATGCGGAGAATTTTCCAGAGGATATTCTTTTACGAGAAAGGCTCCCTCAGGAGTAGGCATAAAAATTATGTTTGGAAACAAATAGTAAACTGGTAAAGAACCAGTACAAATCTTCCAATCTTTCTCGGGTAATTTTCTCATTTCATCTATGTCACGCTTACATAAAATCAATCTTCCATTCCTTTCAAAACTATCAAACATCTGACAGTTGCCATGAAATGACTGAAAAAGAGAATCTTTATGCAATACCGAAAAATGATAGGTTTCCCCGAAAGTATCGATTGCTAATTTCCAATTCATCTCTGTTTGATATTCTTCTTCATTGGAAAGAATTAATCTGTCGAAATCCCAAGCTTGAAATTCTTTTTCTAACTTACTGCCCAATAATTCATCTAATTTTATTTCCCCATCTGATCGAGGGTGAACCCAAAGAAATCCATATTTTTCCAAACTTGGCAACTCGGTCAGACCATAACAGTCTTTATCTATTTTTCCAAACTGATCACTTTTGGGATATCCGACTAAAGCTCCATTGTTATCAAAAGTCCAACCGTGGAAAGGACAAGAAAATTTCGCTTTAACCCCACGCTTTGCTTGCTCTATTTGGGCGCCACGATGTGAACAAACATTAGCGTACGCCTTAAACTTTCCTTTAGCGTCTCTTGTAGCAAGGATTGATGAACCAAAATCTTCAATAGTCACATAACTATTTGGTTCAGACAAATCTCCAGACATGCCAATAATTTGAGGATGATTTTTAAAAAACGTATCCCATTCTAAATCTAGCCTTTTTTGACAAGTGTAGGTGTCAGCTGGAGTCTTCATAATACCTCCAGCATCTACATTAGTTTTGGCATCGAGATGCCCAATTAAGCCCTTCAAGAGCCTATTTTGTTCTTTCAGTAACATACAGAAATGATAATTATTTTTTTATTTTTTTCCAGTATTAAAATTTTTATTTATTAGTTGATTAGCTGAGTAATTACATTATCATTTAGTTTTTTCGGGGGGAAAGTGCGCTTAAAAATTTTATTAATAATTATTTCATTAAATCCTGTTTTAGGATTTTCTCAATCTACTCAAAACACTTTTAGTAATATTTCTGAAGAAGTCATTGTCACCGCGAGAAAACGAGAGGAAGGTTCTCAATCTGTACCTATTTCAATTTCTGCATTTTCTGGTGAAACTCTTGAAGAAGTTGGTATTTTCACCTACGAAGATCTTGATCGAGTTTCGCCTAATCTACAAGTCGTTAAGAATGGTGCTTATGGAACATCTGCTGTAACAATTAGGGGTGTTGGCGGAAGTGGATTTTCGGTTACTTCTGAGTCTCAAGCGGCAACATACATAGATGGAATTTATGTCTCGAGAACTCAAGGAAATTTCCTAGACCTTTGGGATTTAAATAGAGTGGAAGTTCTAAAAGGGCCTCAAGGAACTTTATTTGGAAAAAACTCAACTGTTGGAGCCGTTTCTTTTTTTTACAACAAGCCAAGTCTGGAAAAAGAAAATTTTAAAGTAAGAATTGGTGCGGGTAGTGATTCAAGAGATGAATTGGCTTTTATGGCTAATTTACCTATTTCAGCTAATTCAGGGTTAAGGGTGTCGTATAGTAGCGAGAGACAAGATGGATACATTTACAACAATACTTTAAATGATTTTTCTGGAGAAATAGATGCAGAAACTTTAAGAATATCTGGTTTGTATAAATTTAACGACGATTTTACTCTTAACCTTTCTCACGTTATTTACAACAGAGATGGAAGTCGTGCGCTAGGAGCCTGTAAAATCGTTGCCCACCCTTTGAACGGTTCTGGAGCTATTGGCATAAACGCTTCAGCTTTAATGGGAGCTGCGGCAGTTGCTGATCCAACGCTAGCTGCAGCTATTCAGAATAATTGTAATGCTAGCGTTCCTGGAGTAAGTGGCACTTCTCTGAGTAGTCCTAGAGTAGAAGATGATTTAGAAAGAACAACTTTAGATTTTAATTATTCTAATGATTATGGCGACTTAAAGCTTTTGATAGGAAGCACTCAATTGGATTCTTTGAATGGAAATCTAGGGTTAAGTGTTGGTGGCAATAGACCTTCAAATGCTTTGCCATCCGATGGTAAAAAAGCTGCCGGATATCTTGATCCAAGAGACATCGTAAACGATGCCAACGCAAATCAAATTGAACTGAGGTGGTCTGGTAAAGCTTTGAATGGAAAACTTGATTACGTTATTGGTGCGTATACTTTTGATGAGGCTGGAATCAACCAACTGAACACAATGTATTATGACGGAGTCGGAACTGATGAAACCCAAGCAACAGTTGATGCAAGAGCTAATGTCATGCTGGCTTCTGTGTTTGCTTTGTTAGGAAAAGATTGTTCTGACCCAGCTACCCAAGCCAGATACTGTGCAACTGTTCAAAGTCTACAAGCTTTTAGTTCTCAGCAAACTACTTTTGCAGAAAATGACTCTACCGCATATTTCTTTGAAGGCACATATGCATTGAATGATAAAACTAACATGACACTTGGTTTCAGAACATCCAAGGAAAACAAGATGGTAAAAACTTATTCAGACGCAATAATTCCTGGGCTGAGTAATGGCTTTGGAGGGGTAAGATCGCCCGTAGCGCAAACATGCTCTCAAACATTTTTTCAAGGCACTGCTTTAAATTTTGGACCTGCTGGAACTTTTTACAAAGACTCCTATTGTTTAGGAAATGAAGAGTTTAAAAACGATTCTTCCAGATTTGCTATCGATTATTCTTTGAATAATGACTCTTTAATATACTTTTCTTATGCAAAAGGCTTTGCCTCTGGGGGATTTAGTAATGACGACAAAGTTACAGGCTTCCCAGCAGAAACTGCGGACAATTATGAAATCGGAACCAAAGGAACTTACCTGAACAATAGACTGCAGTTGAACGCAAATTTATTTTTCTTTGAATACGTCAATAACCAAAGGACTATTGGAAAGATTGCTCAAAACGGAGTTGCTTCTATAGTTACTGTTCCCATTCAAAAAGCTGAAGTGGACGGTTATGAAATCGAATTGAAATATTCATTAACGGACAATCTATCCTTATTGTCTTCTAGAGGAGTTTACGGAGGAAAATACAAAGAGTTTTTTGACGACAGTGGTAACGACTTCACAAAATATGCTTATGATGCAGAGGGTCCTGAATCTAGAACGAATTTTACGTTTTTGCATAACTTTTCTTTAAGGGGAGGATCTGTATTAACTTCTCTCAGTTGGACTCATGTTGGTGACGATTTCACAACTACAGAGCTTTACGACTATTCTCAGCTTCATAGCTATTCAACTTTGGACTTTAACTCGAGTTGGCAAATTTCTGATAGTCAGACCATATCTTTAATTGGAAAAAATATAACAGACGAATTATATGGCTACGCTCAATTTGGAGATCCTTTTCTTGCAAGTTTTCAAACAACTTATTACGCTCCTGGGGAAGAGTGGAAATTAACTTATCAGCAATCCTTCTAAGAGCTTTTATTTTTTTAAAAACTTGTAATAAGTCCAATAGAGCCCCGCAGGCAATATCGCAGCTCCTATAAGAGCTAATGTAGATGAATTTGTTTCCATAGCAGCTGCGCCAATACCCGAAAAAATAACAGCCACGCCAATATTAGTTAATCCAATTACAACCAAAAAATTTTTAAAGGGCATTTTTGCTAGTCCAGCACTTATAGTAATAAGCTCGGCAAAAGCCGGAATTGGTCTTGAAAGAATTAACCCTAGAACGCTAAAATTTTTTAACGATTTTTCAGCCTCAATAAAATCACTTTCACTTATCATTTTTTTTGCCAAAGGTCTCGCTGCAAATCTACCTAAAATATAGCCAACACAAGCTCCAAAGTTCAAGCCTATCCAAACAACAAATGATGCAAGCGCCCAGCCAAGTGAGATGCCAGCTAATGTATTTGTTAAACCATTAGGCACGGGTAAGAGAACATCGGCAGTTAAGGCAATTATCACCACTATGGCGATAAAAAATTCGTTATTACCAGCCCAATCCAAGACGGCTTCGCCGTAGTTAGAAAGAGGACCTTCAAAAAGAGTTAGTGGTAGGATCAAAGAAGTAAAAACGATTATTATGAATATCGTCCATCTAAGCCAAGTTGCAAAATTCATTTACTTCTTAAAAATTTAAAATAAATTAGAGGAGCCAATATTAATAATACTAAGATTGTTAGATACTCTTTGAAAGCCAAAGTCAAAATCCATAAAGTTATAAAAAAAGTATTAATAGTATTCGGTGGAGGGTTGAGCTCATAATTTCCCTCCAACCAAGGCGAAGCTAAAGATTCTCCTCCTTGTCTGTCATCACCATGCAAGTAAGCATGGGCAGGATTCATATCGCCTACAACGTCTCGCTCTACAATCGAAGAGAGGGTTTTTTTCATCTTTTCAAAAACCTCAGGTTCTTCTTCTGAGAGATCAACTGCTTCGTAAGGATCATCCAAGATGTTGTACAAACTGTAAGAAGCAGAGACAGGTATCAATTGAGGTCTGGATGAATAAAGTTTCCATTGACCATCGAATAAAGCTCTCTCATCTGCAATTACTCTAGCCCCAACAAACGCATTTTCTGGAGCGATTACTGTATTAGAAATTAGATTATCCCATTTATTTTTGCCGTCTAATTTTTCCATTCCTTCCGTTTCGATATTTGCTGCAGCCAGCAAAGTAGGTAATAGATCTTGAACAAAGAAAAATTGATCAGATTTAGAGTCTTCAATCACGCCCTTCCACCAGATAGCTGCTGGAACTCTGATGCCCCCTTCAAGTGCTGAAACTTTACTGCCTCTCAACCCAGCAGTACTACCTTTGGCATCTATTAAATTCGGTGCGATGACCTTTACAATTGGATCAATATCAAAAACAGGGCCATTGTCACTAAAAAATACAATAATAGTCTCTTCTAATATCCCTTCACTCTCAACGGCTTGAATTATTCTTCCTATTTCTCTATCTAAGGCAGAAACATTGGCAGCGTAAACTCTGTCTTTTTTATCTTCTAAGTATGAAAAAGCTTCAATATCTTTTGGTTCAGCCTGAATTGGAGTGTGCGGCGCATTAAAGGCTACGTAGAGAAAAAGAGGTGTATTTTGATCCTTATTTTGAATAATTTTAATGGCCTCGGTTGCAATTAACTCAGTTGAATACCCTTCTTCATATAATGTCTTTCCATTCCTGTGCCAATCCAACCGACCTGCAGCGGTATGATCAAAATACCCGATGCCTCCAGTCATGTGCCCATAACTACTATCAAACCCCCTGTTAGTTGGCCAAAATTCTTTTTTTGCCATACCCAAATGCCATTTTCCCGATAGCGCTGTTTGATATCCTGCCTCCTTAAAATACTGAGGCATAATCTTCAAATCTGATGGCATTCCAGTTTGTTCTGCAGCTGGATTCATGAAAGGCCTCACAACACCGTGATTGAATATATGTAAACCTGTCAACATAGAAGCTCTCGTTGGACTGCATACAGGGTTAGAATAAAACCTATTCATTTCCATCCCTTTTTCAACTAGTTGGTCAATATTTGGGGTTGGTATAAAGCCTCCATGATAAGAAACATCACCCCATCCTAGATCATCCGTTAAGATTATTAAAACGTTTGGATTATCGGAGGCTTTTGTAAGAAATGAACTAAATATAGCTAAAAAAATAACGCAAGACTTAATCCACTTCATGACTTTTTTAATTTTTAGAATTTTTCCCCTTTGAAATGCTATTCTATCAAATAAGTTAAATGGATTTACTTTTATGAGCAATAAATTGAAAGACCTATCAAAACTAAAATCATTATCAGAAGCTATGCTTCATTTCGAACTATCAAAATACGAAGTGTTTTCTAAATTTGCTGAAACTTCAGATTGGAATCAGGTTTATGTGAATGATAGTAGGTATGAGCTCATCAGATTAATTATGATTTCTAATTTTGTATCAAAGGGCTATTTCACGATGAGTGATTTGGTTGGTGTAACTAATTTAAATACAAGAAGTATTGAAAGATTAATTAGCAGATCGACTAAAGCTAACTATTTTGTAAAAAAACCTAGTAAGGACAAAAGAGTGATTGAGTATCACCCAACTGAAGAGACTTTTTCTATGATAGCGATGCATCTTTCCTTAATGGAGGTGCTTATGAATTCATTAGGGGAGGGAGTAAAAGAGGTTTACGAAAAGAATCTTAATATTTCCGCAGAAGAATTAAGAAAGATAATTGAAGAATTGGAAAGTAGAAATTAAAAAAGGCGTCTAATTCCTTAGACGCCTTTTTGATGAATAAACTTAAAAGTTACTTGTTACTTCAATACCGTATCTTCTTCCATCGGCCATAGCATAACGCTGGCCTCCACCACCACTTCTTCCAAGTTCAAGCGCTACTCGCTTGTACTCAAAATCACTACAGTTAGTGCAGAAAAAGCCAATGTCAAAGTTGCCTGCTCTTTCAAGAGTTATATTTAAATTGACCATTGTAAAGTCTTGAACATCATTAACATTTGTCCAAGGATCTAGTCCTAAAACGTAATCGTCTTTATAAGCTGCCGCAAGACTGTAAACAATATCGCCTGCTGCAACTGGTTGCACGTGTTCGACACTAACGTTTAAGTTGTTTTCAGCACTTTGAGGCATTTGTTTCCCAGCAAGGTTTACTGCTGCAGAAGGATCTCTATCATCTAAGAATCTATCCCAACTGGCATCAATGTAAGAATAAGCAACGGAAAATCTAGTTTGCGGAGTTAAAGCCGTTCTGTAGGCTAAATCAAGACCATTGATAGTTGCGTCTCCAGTCTTTACACAACCTGCAGGACCAGCCGCCGTAGTGCAAACTAACAATTGTTGATGATCAGTATAATCGTAAGTGTAAGCAATGGCTTCTAATTGACTTTTACCCTCTTGAAGAGTTGCTTTGTAACCCAATTCAATCATTTCAAGTTCTTCCATGGCAGCAGGAGTATCTGCCGCTGATGCGCTGAAGTTAGCAAATCCTACGCTTCCTGCTTTGAATCCAGCAGCAAAAGTTAACCAAGCCAAACTGTCATCACCGACATATTCAAGAGTTGCTTTGGGGTTAAATTCTTCATGAAAGGAACCATTGTTTACTACAAATGGAGCGGTTACGAAAGGTACTCTAAGAGCATTTGTTGAACCAGTGTAAGTATAAGGCTTGTCATGATCAGTATATCTTCCTGCTAGTAATAAATTAAGTTGCTCTGTTAGAGGAAATTTAACATTGGCAAAAATTGCATTTGATTCGGTGTCCAAATCTACGTTTACTGAACTTGTCCACTCTCCGGTTAAAGCTTGGTTTAAATTTGCAACATCAATAGCATCAACAAACTCACCAAATGGAACAGGTCTTTGAGTAGTTGGATTCATGAAAGCTCTACAGTTTCCTGCAGTGGCACAAGCTTGATATGCCGCAATAATATTTGGCACAGCTGCTGGATTTACACCAATTGTGTAATCTCCTGCAGCAGCTTCGGTAGTGTTAGCTGCAGAGACTGCAGCTGCAGCTGCTCCTAATCCAAAGGCGGCAGCAAAACTACTTTGATTTCCAGAGGCAAAGGTATCTAATCTTGAACCCTCGTCTCTCATTGCATAAACACCTACTGACCATTCGATTTCATCAGAAGGATCTGAATCAAGTCTGAGCTCAAGTGAAGTAGTTTCGGTATCCGCAGCGTGTTCTTGAAATATTGCATTAAGATCTAATTGGTCAAAATCTCTGTCTTCAAAAGAATTAACCTTTTGGTATCCAAGGACTGAAGTCAATGACATTCCACCAAGATCAGTTGTTGAAGAAAAAGAGACATCCGTTGTTTCAACTACATTAAAACCCGAAATAGTCATCGCTTGGCTGTACTGATCCGAAAGTGCAGCTACTACTAAAGGGTTTGACATATTTGCTGTTCCTAAAGTCTGATAGGAAGACGGAGCTGCATTAGCTGAACAAACATCTCCATTGGTGTTATTTGCAGGTAACCCAGCAACTCCGAAATATTCAGCTGCTTGGCCAGGTGCTTTTGAATTACAAAGAAAAGCTACTTCAGAGATAGTAGCGTCTTGCTCAAGCAAAGTATTAGCCATTTTCAAATTCCATTCCGTGGCTCCAGCTTCTCCATAAAAAGAAAGCCTATAACCAGACAAATGGACTCCATCGTCTTGGCCAGAATTAGGGTCAAATGAAACTCCCTCATCGACTTCTTTAATTAGATTAAATCTAGCAGATACGGCATCGGTAATTCCACCTTGCAAACTTAAATTTAAATCTTGTCTACCATTGTTTCCACCTTTGATTTTTATTCGAGCGGATTGTTCTTGGGTTGGTTTTTTTGTAACAATGTTTACGATTCCACCTAAAGCATTAGTTCCATAAATTGCCCCTTGAGGTCCTTTTAAAATTTCTAATCTTTCAATGTCATCGAATCCGTTCATAAAAGTAGAAACTCTTGGCTGAGTTACTCCATCTACAACCATGGCAACAGATGGGTCAACAGCAATATCAAAACCATAGGTTCCTACACCTCTTATTCTTACTCCCATTCTGGCTTTTCCCTCTCCAGAGACTTGAACGTCAGGAGTTAAAAGAGCAATGTCGTCAATTGCGTTTACTCCGGCCTGATCAAGATCTTCTCCTGAAACAGCAACCAAAGCAGCTGACGTATCCATTAAAGTTGATTCTCTTTTTTGAGCGGTAACTACCAACTCTTCTAAGACTGCATCTTGCGAAAATGCATATAAAGACGTGATTAACGGCGCTGCCATTAAACATAGCTTAAAAATTTTCATTTATTTTCCCCCATATGTGTAAATTGCTAAGCAATTCTGTTAAATATTACTGATTATTGTTTCTGAATTAAAGACAATTAAGCCGCCTTTGAGTCGGTAAATTAATATAAAGAAAAAATCTTGTTTTTTTTGTTAAGATATTTATTCGTCGAAAGTATGGGGTAAGACTATGTCAAGTAAAGTATACGTGATTGCAAATTTTGAAATTAAAGATACCGAGAATTTTCGTAACTATGAAAAAGGTTTTTTCGGGATTTTAAAAAAACATGGTGGTGAATTTATAACCTTTGATGATGCTCCAGAAAAAATTGAAGGCGAGGGTTTAAAAGGTCGAGTTGCAATGTGGACATTTAATTCAAAAGACGAGTTTGACAAGTGGTACAACGATGAGGAGTATCAAAACCTTTCGAAAGAACACAGACATCCAAATTCAATAATGCATAATTTATCTGTAATCAAAAGCTTGGGATAAAATGCAGCTAAATTTTTTTAATAAACCTCACTTCGAAAATGGATCTTTAAAGAAAATTTCAGAGGTTTTAAAAGCTCATGGAATAAAAAAACCTCTCATTTGCACAGATCCTGGACTTTCGTCTATTGGGATGACAGATAAAATTAGAAATCTTTTGTCTAACGAACTTTCTCCTACATTTTACGAAGAAACTCCAGCAAATCCTACAGAGAAGGCAGTTAATGAAGCTCTGGATGCTTACAAAACTAACGATTGTGATGGAGTAATCGGATTTGGTGGTGGATCCAGCATGGACCTAGGTAAAGCTGTTGCATTAATGGCCAATCATGAAGGAGATGTAGTGGACTATTCTCTGAATGAAGGAGGTTTTGGGAAAATAAACAAAACTGTTCCTATGATTGCTATTCCAACAACTTCTGGAACAGGAAGTGAAGTTTCAGTTGGTTCTGTAATAATTATGAATGATGGTAGGAAACTTATTTTAGCAAGTGAACATTTAAGACCAGCCGCTGCAATATGTGATCCAGAACTTACACTAGGCTTGCCGCCAATCTTGACAGCCGGGGCAGGAATGGATGCTTTAACTCATTGCATTGAAGCTATCATGTCACCAATTAACGATCCGCCAGCCGAAGCAGTTGGCTTGGATGGTATTGAAAAAATAATAAAGAAAGAAAGTCTTGTCAGAGCTTGTGAAGATGGTCAGGATAAGGATGCGAGATGGAATATGATGATGGCCTCTACTGAGGGAGCTATGGCATTTACAAAAGGACTGGGAGCAGTTCATTCCATGAGTCATGCCATTGGTGCTGATCAAGAACTAAGGTTGCACCACGGAACTCTAAATGGAGTTATATTACCTACTGTATTGAGATTTAATAAAGATCATGTGGGTGATAAGTATCCAAGAATTGCGCAAGCTATGGGGAAAAATGAATCGGCAGACCTTGCGACAGAAATTGAGAAATTAAATGAAAAGATTGGTTTGCCCGGAGGACTAAAAGAAATGGGAGTTACCGAAGATATGATTCCTGAACTTGTAAAACATTCGATAACTGATCCAAGTAACGTGACAACGCCAAGATTACCTAATCCTGAAGAATGGGAAAGATTATTTTTAGATGCAATGTGAGGAGTTTTAATTAAATTATGGAAAAAGTTTGTTTAGTGATTGGAGCTGGTGCTGGTATTGGGGGAACAGTGGCTAAAAAATTTGCCTCCGATGGATATCATGCATACCTCGCGAGGAGAACCGATGAAGAAGGTTTAAAGAGACTTATAAAAGAAATAGAAGATGCAGGCGGCAAGGCTTCAGGTTCGCTTTTGAACGTTATAGAAGAAAATTCTATCGAAGATTTAGTAAATAAAATTGAA
This sequence comes from SAR86 cluster bacterium, assembly GCA_023703675.1. NCBI lineage: Bacteria > Pseudomonadati > Pseudomonadota > Gammaproteobacteria > SAR86 cluster bacterium. The sequence goes on from CP097974.1 coordinate 1,097,486, forward strand.
TCAGAAATTGGTCCTATTGATACGGTGATTTATAACATTGGCGCCCAAATTGGGGATCGAGCTTTAGCCGATACAAGTTATAAAGCTTTTGAAATGGGCTGGCGCATGGCAACTTTTGGTTTGTTCAGGCTCGCCCAAGTGCTCACTCCAAAGATGAAAGAAAGACAATCTGGCAATATTATTGTTACTTCAGCGACATCGGCAGTTCGTGGCAATGGCGGTCAACATTCTCATGCTGCCGCAATGGGCGGAAGACGAATGTTGTGTCAGTCTTTAAACGCGGAATTTTCTAAAGATGGAATTCATGTCGCACATGTAATTATTGACGGCGCTGTAGATGCTCCAGATACTTTAGGAAAAATGTTAGGCCCTGAATTATTTGAGCAGTTCAAAGAAAAGAAAGGTGAAAACGGTATGATAATTCCTGAGGAAGTAGCTGAAACTTACCTTTTTATTGCGAAACAAAAAAAATCAACTTGGACTCACGAAATTGACATCAGGGCTTTTTCAGATCAAGCTTGGTGGAATCATTAATGTTTGACTAATCCTAATTATGAAAATAATTTCAATTCTTTTATTACTAATCTCCCCCTCTTTACTTGCAATGCATCATGGAAAACTTGATGTAATAGTTTTTGCTATTGATTTAGAAATTAACCAAGGAAAGGAAGAAAGTGCGGTTAGTTTTGTTTCAAACATTACAGAAAACGTCAAAAATAATGAACCGCAAACTTTGGTTTACCAATATCACTTCTCTGATGAAGAAAACAAAGTCTTTTTGTTAGAAATATATCCAAATAATGAAGCAGCTTTATTCCATATGAAAAACTTTACTGGCAGTAAGTGGGAAGCAGGATTTGTTGAAAACTTTACTATTAAAAGTGCTTCAATCTTGGGAAATGCAAGTTCAAAGCTTAAAGCGGCCTTAGGTCCTTACACAGAAGATTTTCGAAGTAATCTTTATGGTTTCGACAGAGTTGCGGGTGAACTCGGTGAAGAAATCTCTAAAATTAAGTAAAATTTTAACTTATAAAGTCGTTCAACCTTTCATAAGCATTTATAAAATCTTCTTTAAACTCTTGGACTACGTCGCTAGCTGAGATACTTTGATTCATTAATCCAACGCCTTGGCCAACCCAATAAGTTGCTAGGTCTTTTGCACCATCGTGTCCTCCTGCTGCCAGTTTATTAACTTTTTGCAATGCTGGCTCAGCAACCATTGGTTGCAAAGGCATTGGTAGAGGTTCTGGAGCTGTCTCTGACTCCCATGCTTCCGTCCAAGGTGTTACTAATTGCCTAGAATGCTTACCAGTTCTACTTCTAGATCTTACCGTTTGACTTGAATTTGCAGCCACCATTTTCTCTTTTACAATTGGATCAACTTCTGACTCGATTGTGGTCAACCAAACCGACCCACACCAGGCCCCTGACGCTCCCATTGCCATAGCAGCAGCCATCTGTTTACCAGTCACAATTCCACCAGCAGCCAAAATAGGTACATCTCCGTATGGTTGAATAGCTTCATGCACTTCAGGTATCAAAACCATCGTGGAAACACTCCCACAGTGTCCTCCGGCTTCAGTTCCGGAAACGACAAGAATGTCAACTCCAGCTTTCACCTGATTGATAGCGTGTTTTGCTGTTCCCAATAAAGCTGCGACCTTGCAATTATTTTCTTTGCCCATCTCAATCATCCAATCTGGTGGAACTCCAAGAGCATTGGCAATAATTTTTATAGGGTGATTAAAGGCAACGTCTAGCAAAGCTTTAGCTCCATCGGATTGAGTATTTTCGGCAAATCCTGATCCTGCGGTATCTATTTCTCTTAATTCAGGAGAATCAATACCATGTTTTTCTAAAACATCGGCCCTAAAATCAGCATATTCTTGAGGTATCATTTTTGCCAATTTTTCAGGATCAAACTTTTCATCCTTGCCAACCATTTTGTTTGGAATGAGGACGTCAACTCCATAAGGCTTTCCATCAATGTGGTCATCGATCCATTTCAATTCTTTTTCTAGTTGTTCCGGCGACATTCCGACAGCTCCAAGAACACCGCAGCCTCCTGCTTTCGAAACAGCAACTACTACGTCTCGGCAATGCGAGAAAGCTACCAGAGGAAATTCAATTTCTAACATTTCACAAATTGGTGATTTCATCATATTTCTCCTTTCTTTTTTAATTTTCCTTTCAATCTATATTAAGTTTATACTGGCAAAATATGAAGCCTTTTTCTTCAATATTTTTTATGCTTCTTTCTATCTCAATTGGCTTTCTTTTCACTTTTGCTATTTCTGCAAACTCTGTTCTCTTCGCTGACATCCCAATAATGTATATCGTTACTCTGTATATATTTATCTTGCAGTGGATAATCTTTATTCCTTCTTATGTCTATCAAACCGAGCATTATTTCGATCTAACTGGCTCAATGACCTATATAACCGCTATTTTATTAGTTACCTTATTTTCCCAAGAGATAAATTTAAGAGACGTATTAATTTGTTCGCTTATTTTAATCTGGGCAAGTAGATTAGGTTTATTTCTTTCAAGAAGAGTAAAAAATGCTGGCGAAGACAAAAGGTTTAAACATATTAAGCCCAATTTCTATCAATTTTTGATGGCCTGGACTATTCAAGGGCTTTGGGTACTGATTACTGCTGGAATGGCCTTTGCTGCTTTAAGTTCTCAAAAAGAAATAGGTATCGACGCCTTTGCTGTCACTGGTGGAATAATTTGGTTATTAGGTTTTGTGATTGAAGTGTTATCAGATCAACAAAAAAGTAAATTTAAAAATAATCCTGAAAATGCAGATAAATTTATTCAAAGCGGTCTTTGGTCTTGGTCCAGACACCCTAATTATTTTGGAGAAATTGTTTTATGGATTGGAATTGCCATTATTGCCTTCCCAGTCATTGAGAGTTGGCAATATGTAGCTCTTATTTCTCCAATTTTTGTAATTTTTTTACTGACTATGGTTAGTGGTGTAAACCTTTTAGAAAAACAGGGAATGCAAAAGTGGGGTCATGAGGAAGATTATTTGAATTACTTAAAAAGAACAAGCTCTTTAATTCCTCTTCCTCCAAAGAGCTAAAACTTATTTTTTTATCGGTGAAAAGCTTATTATTAAATACTTTTAAGCCATTTCCCTAAAATTTTATTCAGTTCCTCAGGCTTTTCTTGAGCCATCCAATGACCGCAATCAATTCTCTCTTCTGTTAGATTTTTGCATAATTCTCTCATTGGCTGGGCAAATTTTGGAGAAGAGGTGGTATCACAAACATAATCGTACGTAGCATGGACAAATAACGAAGGCATGTTCAAAGAATGATCATCTTTTAATTCATTAAATTTTTGATTTTCATCTCCATTTACGTACCAAGAATTAGGGCCAAAAAATGAATTTTTTTGTAAATGGCTTGCAAATATTTTTGCTTCTTCCTCGGATATTACGTCTTCATCAATAGGAAAATCAGGGATTCCTCCTAATTCTGAAAACCAACCTTTGTTTTTTCTTGTTGATGAGGTTGCCGCAGGAAGTCCTTGACCCATAGGATCTCCTTTTCTAAATAAAATTTTTATTAATTTGAAAGGATCCTCGTCCATTTCTCTTTGAGCAGCGTCAAAATTTTCGTAATAATATAACTGATAATCCCACTGACCCACAGGGTATTCTTCTTCAGGATATATTTCTCTATTTACACTTTCTGCTAAATTGTCTGGATGACCGCCAAAACCATAAGGAACACATAAGCTGCATACAGCTTTGACTTTTTCAGGATGATGCAGCGCCATGTTCCATGCAACCGGAGAGCCCCAATCATGACCAATCCAAATTGCTTTTTCTCTACCTAACGAATCAAACAATTCCAGCATGTCTTTGTTTACAAGTTCTTGTGTATAAGCCGCATGATCTTTATAAATTGAAGAACGACCATAGCCTCTCATATCTGGAGCGATTGCAAAGTATCCTAGATTTCCCAAAAATTTCAATTGATGTCGCCAGCTTAAAGACAGTTCGGGCCAACCGTGAGTCATTATGATCAGCTCACCATCTTCAGGTCCACAAGATAAATAAAAGGATTTGTGTCTTTCACTTTCAAAAAAATTTTCTTTAATTTCCATAATTTAGTTACTCTTCGAATTTATAAGATTTAGATTTTTTAAATGCTTCTCTTTCAAAAAGGGAATCCGTCCATCGCTTTATATTTGGCTTAAAAGCTTGATGTATTCCTAGAGAATCTGCTAAAAGTATTGCGTAACTAACGCATATGTCTGCAATAGTAAATCTATCGGAGCATAAATATTCTTTACCCTCTAGAGAGGTTTCTAAAAGTTTCAATCTTGAAACAAACCATCTGCTGTAGCCATCAACTGCAGCATCTGCAACTCCAGGCTCTTGAAGTTTGTATCTCAAAACAACTGTTTGCGGGAAAGTTAACGTTGCATCTGCATGATAAAGCCAATTCAAATAAGTGGGATAATCCTTTTCATCTGGCATCACTCTTAAGTCAGAAGGACCATATTTTTCTACTAGATATTGAGACATTGCAACCGATTCTGTCATTTTCACATCTCCGTCAATCATGTAAGGAATTGTTCCGAGCATGTTTACCTCGAGATACTCCTTCATGAACACTCTTGGAGGAAAAGGCATCATAGTCAATTCATAATTTAAACCCATTTCTTCGGCTGTCCAGATTGGTCTCATGGCCCTTGAACTTTCTGTTGCCCAAATTTTTATCATAATTATTATCCCCAGATTTGTATCAAACTATTTAGAAAAGTAGAATAATTATAACTTAATGAGAGGAATATTATGATTGGAGCAATTGCAAAATTAAAAATAAAAGAAAACGAATTAGATAATTTCAAAGAGGTGATGAGAAAACTTGTACAAGCTGTTTCTGAAAATGAACCCGGTTGCGAATATTATCAAATGCATGAAACGTCTGATCCTCAGATCATTATGATGATAGAAATTTACAAAGACGAGGAAGCTCATGCCAATCATACTCAAACCGAGCATTTCAAAACTATTGCGATGGAGTTAGCGCCCTTTTTAGATGGTGCGCCTGAGATAACCACTCATAAGCTAATAAGCTGAGAAAGTATTACTTACAAGCCGTTGAGAACGGCCAAATAGAATTTGATGAAAACCAAATCAAATTAATTGAAAAGTTAGAACCTAAATTAGTTTATTCAGAAAGACATACCTTTCCATTAAGTATTTTTAAAAAATCTAGACTTCCTAGGAGTATTTATATCTATGGAGAAGTTGGAAGAGGTAAAACTTTTTTAATGGACTTATTTTTTAAGGAATTGAAGTCTAAAAAAAAAATAAGGTTACATTTCCACAGATTTATGAAGCTTCTTCATGAAGATTTAAATAAATTTAAAGGTCAGAAAGATCCTATCAACAAAATAGTTAAAAATTTAACCAAAAAATATTCCTTTTTTTGTTTTGATGAATTCTTTGTTGAAGACATTGGAGATGCCATGCTTTTGGGGAAATTTATGCAAGAATTTTTTAAATCTAAAGCTTGTTTTGTCACAACGTCTAATTTGAAGCCCTCTAGGCTTTATGAAGGCGGACTACAAAGAAAATTATTTCTTCCGGCAATTGAAGCAATTGAAGAAAATTGTGAAGTTTTTAACTTAAACTCAATAAACGATTATCGCCTTAGAACTTTAGAACAAAATGAATTGTTTTTTTTCCCAACCTCAAAAATAGTTAAAGAAAAGTTAGAAACCATATTCAACTCACTCAAAGGAATTAATGAGATTCAAATAAAACAAATTGAAATCCTTGGAAGGAAGATTGAAATAATAAAATCCTCTAAAGGTGTTATTTGGTTTGATTTCAGTAACATTTGTTCTGCTCCGAGAAGCTCAATGGATTACATAGAAATATCTAAAGAATTTCAAACTTTAATCATTTCTGATATGAAAAAGATTGAGTCAGATGATGTCGCCAGACGTTTTATTAGTCTTATCGACGAATGTTACGACAGAAGAGTCAAAATAATAATAAGTGCTGAAGAAGATTTCAGAGATATTTACAAAGGAACAAACCTTAGAGAAAAATTTAAAAGAACAATTAGCAGATTGATAGAAATGCAATCTAAAGATTACTTAAAAGAAGCTCATAAGGCTTGAATTAATTTAAGATGTCACTAGATATAATAGTGTAGAATAAATTAATTAAATGAAAGAAGTAGTCGAAACCAATTTTTCAATAGGACAAGTTGTTAAGCACAAATTTCTCGATTTTAGAGGAGTCATTTTCGATGTTGATCCTGAGTTCAACAACACAGAAGAATGGTACCAAAGCATCCCATCACAAATAAGGCCAAGTAAAGATCAACCTTTCTATCATGTCTTTGCCGAAAATGACGACGTTTTCTACACAGCGTATGTTTCTCAACAAAACTTATTAGTAGATGAGTCTAATGAGCCCGTAGCGCATCCTGATGTAAACGCTAATTTTGGTCCTTTTAACGGAAAAGTTTACGAAATCCTTCAAGGCGCAAGAAACTAACCTGCTAACATTACCGAAGTTATAAAAACTTCCATTGCTTTTTTTAACTCTAAATTGCTTATTTTCGTGGGAGAAATTCTCAAGTTTTGATTCTTGGGATCTTTTCCATAAGGGAATGTTGCGCCTACTGGAGTAAGTTTTAAACCAGCGTTTTCACATAGCTTGTAGATTTTTTTAGCTTTACCTGGTTTTGAATTAAAAGAAACAAAGTAACCGCCTGTTGGCTTTGTCCAGTCGGCCATATCGGATGGTAGTTTTGAGAGATAGTTTTCTACAATTTCAAATTTTTTTGACAACACCAAAGAGTGTTTATCCATATGTTTTTTTAAAGATTTTTTATCTTTCAAAAACTTTGAATGTTTGGCTTGATTTATTTTATCCGAGCCAACTCTTGTGTTTTGATAAAAGGATAAAAAATTAGATAAAGTTTTTTCCGAGGCAGCTAAGAAAGAAATCCCTGCGCCTGCGAAGGTAATTTTGCTTGTACTTGCAAACATAACAATATTATCTGAAGTATTTGATTTTTTACAAAAATTAAAAATATTTCCTAGTTTCTTTGATCTTTTAAAATCATGAACGCTATAGGCGTTGTCGTAAAAAATCATAAAATCTTTAGAGGCTTTTTTGGGAAGTTTTGCCAGCCGCTCCAAAACTTTAAGAGAGTAAGTTTCACCAGTAGGGTTAGAATGTTTTGGCACGCAAATTATTCCTTTTATCGATTTATCTTTTTTCACTAATTTTTCAGCATAATCCATATCCGGACCATCGCCCTTGAGAGGAACATTTATCATATTAATGCCCATCATTTCTAGGAGAGAAAAATGTCTATCATATCCAGGCACCGGACATAAAAAAGAAATTTTTTTATAATCTTTCCAAGCTGCGCCGTTGATGCCCTTAAAGAAAAGCGCTTGAATAACCATTGAAGTCAAATTAAGACTACTAGTTCCGTTTGCTATTACGTTCTTATAATTTATTCCTAGTAATATTGCGCCTAATTTTCTTGTTGAATCTAAGCCTTTTATTAAACCGTAATTCCTTAAATCCTCTCCATCAAAATTAAATTTATTTTTCAAAATTTGGTCCATGGGTTCGGAAAGCTTTAATTGTTCTTTGGATGGTTGGCCCCTTGTCAGGTCGAGGTTTAACTTCTGGTCCAATAATTTCTTATAATTTTTTTCTATTTCTTTTTTTGTCATAAGATTTTCATCTATTTAAAATTAGTAAATTTCTTTCCAAAGCATATTGTTCTAATTTTTTGTCTGGAGAAACTATGATACTACTTGGACAAGCTTTTATTAAAGGCAAATCATTTATCGAATCAGTATAAAAGACAGATTCTTTAAGGAGATAATTGTTATCTTTACACCACTCTTTAACTTTCTCTAATTTTCCAATTCCAAAAGCAGCTTTGTTTAACACTCCTGTAATTTTATCGTCTATGACTTCGTATGATGAACCGATAAATTCATTTATTCCAAAATAATTAGAAAATCCTTCAACAATAAAATCTAATGATCCAGATGCTATTATCCTAAAATCATTTTCATGTTTTTTGAGTAACTCAAACGTAAAAGAATCAATCAATTTTCCCTCATGGGACTCAATAAATTCTTTAACTAATTTGTTTAAGTCATTGACATTCATGTCAATCAACGGACTTAGAAGAAATGAACAATATTCATCAAAATTTAAATTGCCTGATCTATAGTCAATTTCGAAAGCCTTAATTTTTTTTAGATAAACCTCTTCTTCAATGTATCCTTTTTCAACAGTAAATTTAGCCCAATGGAACTCACTATCGCCGCAAAGTAATGTATCGTCCAAATCATAAATTGCTAATTTTTTCATAACAATTCTCTTAACTCCTTCAATGCCGATCGATAAGCTTCTTTTTTAAAATGTATTATTTTTGTCAAAGGAAACCAAAAAGAAACCCAATCAAATTTATCGAACTCTGGCGAGACGTCTTTGCTCAAGTCAATTGAGCAGTCTTCTCCTTTCAACTTTAGTAAAAACCAGGTTTGTAATTGGCCTTTGTATTTTCCACCTAGAACTCTTGATCTTATAGTAATAGGAATATCATATTTTATTTCCTCTTTTGTTTTACCCAAAATTTCTACCTCTGATGATTTGAGCCCTACTTCTTCATAAAGCTCTCTGTACATTGCATCTTCACAGAGTTCATTTTCATCTATTCCGCCCTGAGGAAATTGCCAATTTTCTGTTCCTTTTCTTCTGCAAAGAAGAACTTGGTTATTTTTATTCAATACAACCATTGCAACGTTTTTTCTATATCCTTGCATTTATTTAAGAGTTAACTTTAAATTCAAATGTATTTGAATCAGATAAATTACTTGAACTGTCATATATTACCTCTGTGACTTTGACTGTGTCTTTTCGATCAATTGTAATGACAGTTGTCGATCTAGTCCCATAAATGTCAGAAGTAATAAATCTTGAATCAAACTCGCTTCCATGGTTTTGGTTAATTTGTGCGAGGTTGAATTCATAATTTTTTTTTGGTTTTTGCATAAGTTCAATTAAATCTTGATGAGTAAAAGTTTGATTTAAGATACTTTTAAAATCCTCTTTTGCACTTTTCAATTTATTTGTTTCTGTATTCAAAGCTCGATTACCAATGACTACTAATTCTTGGCTGAAATTTTCGATTCCTTGACTGGAAATTATTGAAAAATATTTCAAATCAGAAACAATCAAGTTAAAGCCCATGTATTTATTTAATTCGACTTTTTGAACATATTCTTCGGGCGTCAAGGATGAATTTAAAAAATTTTTTACTAAGTCTCCTCGCGACAAAAAATTTTCTTTTGTATCTGTTTGGTAAAATTCTCTTACGTTAGTCACAGCCGCAAATCTGCCAGATTTTGTTATTCCAAGCCAAGTACCACCTTGTTCTAAATCTTGTCCAGCAAGTAATCCATCAACATCATTCCACCAAAACATATTTTTAGTTTTTCGTTCGTAAAATTCATCTCTATTCGAAGTAAGAACGAATTTATAATCGCCTAAACTTGGCATTGATAACAAAATTAAACACATGCTTGAGAAAACTTAAGTTTATCAGAGGTCTTAGATAAGCGATAATGCGATGAAATGATAGAAATCATTATCCCTTTAATCTTACTTGGAATTTTTGCAGGATTATTATCAGGTTTTTTTGGTATTGGAAGCGGGATCATTCTTGTTCCAGCTTATATTTTCCTCTTTAATTATTTAAATTTTCCTCCTGAATTCATTCCCTTGTTGGCGACCGGAACATCAATGGGAACTATGGCCATTACAATTCCAATGGCGGCATATACTCATTATCTAAACAAAAATATTAATTTAGAAATTGTGAAATACATGTTTTTAGCAGCAATTATTTCAACTATGTTTGGTAGGTATGTTGCTGTCTATATTTCAGGAAGTATTCTACAGATTATAATTGCGGTTTCACTTATCTTAGCTGCAATTCAACTTGCTTTTAATTTTTCTCCAAAAAATAAAATTCCATCTTTTAGCGGAATAGAGTTATTCGTGATCGGAGGTTTTATTGCACTTATTACCTCATTCGTTGGAATAGGTGGAGGAATTTTAATGGTTCCATATTTTCAATTCAGAGGTTTAAAAATTCATGAAGCTGTAGGAACTTCTTCAATCATGGGCTTCTTTTTTGCATTATCAGGATTAATTGGAGGACTTTTATTTGCGCCTATTGATTTAAACAAAATTGATTTTGTTTATGGCTCGGTATTTATACCTGCAATTTTAGTAGCCGGATTATCAAGTATTTATTTTGCAAAATATGGGGCTGAGATTTCTAATAAAATGAAAGGGGAATCTTTAAGAATAGCTTTTTCAATTTTAGTTATTTTGGTTGCCGTAAGAATTTTTTATATTACTTTCCTATGATCATTGATATAAATCCTGTTGCATTCTATTTACCTATTCCTTTTGTTGGTTGGTGGCCAGTCTACTGGTACGGGATTAGTTGGGTAATAGCAATCCTATCTATTCATTGGTTTGCCAAAAGAAATATTGCAACTACTGCAAATTTTACAAAAGAACATGTTGAAGACTTTTTGTTTTACGGCGTTTTAGGAGCGATCATAGGAGGAAGACTTGGTTACATGCTGTTTTATGGAATGGATCAAATATTATCTGATCCATTTTCCATTCTCAGGATTTGGGAAGGCGGTTTATCTTTTCATGGAGGATTATTAGGAGTAATTATCGCATTCTTGATCTTTAGTAAAAAAATAAATATTTCTTTTTTCGAATTTTCCGATCACATCGCTGTAAGCTTTCCTCTTGGTTTGGGAATTGTGAGAATTGGAAACTTCCTTGGAGGAGAGTTACTTGGAAGGCCGACTGACCTTCCATGGGGGATGACCTTTTGGAGCGATCCTCTTCAGTTATCTAGGCATCCTTCTCAGCTATATCAAGCCTTCTTAGAGGGGCCAGCATTATTTTTTATAATGTATTTTCTTTTTAAAAGAAAGATGCCTCGAATGGCATTGTCGGGTTATTTTCTTGTATTTTATGGTTTGTTTAGAATCATAACTGAACAATTTAGAACACCGGATTCTCATATTGGATTTGATTTATTTGATATGATAACTCGTGGTCAGATTCTTTCTTTGCCAATGGTTTTAGCGGGAATTACCTTATTAATATTTACCTTCAATAAAAATAGAAATGCAACAATATCTTGATTTAATGAAAAAAATACTCGACGAAGGAGTTGAAAAATCTGATAGAACTGGAACAGGAACAAAAAGCATCTTTGGTCATCAAATGAATTTCGATCTAAGTGAAGGCTTTCCCCTTGTAACCACTAAAAAAATACATTTGAAATCAATAATTCACGAACTCATATGGTTTCTCAAAGGTTCTACGAATATTAAATATTTAAAAGAAAATGGAGTATCAATATGGGATGAATGGGCAGACGAAAGTGGTGAGCTCGGTCCAGTTTACGGGGCTCAGTGGAGATCATGGCCTAATCCAGGAAAAGAACCAATTGACCAAATCACAAATCTAATTGATGGTTTAAAAAATAACCCAGATTCTAGAAGACATATTGTCAGTGGCTGGAATCCAACCTTAATCGATCAGATGGCTTTGCCGCCTTGTCATACGCTCTTTCAATTCTATGTTGCTGATGGAAATCTTTCTTGTCAACTTTATCAAAGAAGTGCAGATGTTTTTTTAGGAGTACCTTTCAACATAGCCTCATATGCCCTACTAACTCACATGGTTGCTCAAGTCTGTGAATTAAACCCACACAGGTTCGTGCATACTCTCGGAGATGCTCACTTGTATTTGAATCATTTAGACCAAGCAAATCTTCAGTTAACTAGAGACCCAAAAAATTTACCTCGTTTAAAATTAAATAAAGAAGTTAAGGAAATATTTGATTTTAAATATGAAGATATAGAAATTTTAGACTATGAATTCCATCCATTAATTTCGGCCCCAATAGCTGTTTAATGAAGCTTACAATCGTAGCAGCAATAGCAAAAAATAATGTTATTGGAAGAAATAATTCTTTGCCATGGCATATCCCAGAAGATCTGAAAAGATTTAAAGAACTTACCTCTGGAAGTCCCGTAGTCATGGGGAGAAAGACTTACGAATCTATTGGACGCCCTTTACCAAACAGATTAAATATAATTCTTACAAAAAAAGGATTCCAAGCTTTAGATGAAATAAAAGTTTTTAACCAGACAAACGAGTTGTTAAATTTCCTTAATGCTCTAGATCAAGAGATTTTTATTATCGGAGGCTCTGAAATTTATAACTTATTAGAGCCGTACTGTTCCAAGATGGTGCTTACACATGTAATGGAAGAATTTAAAGGAGATGCTTTTTTTTCAATTGATTTAAACAATTGGAGAGAAGTAAAAAGTGAAAGTTTTACCGATGAAAAAAGCAAAATTGAATGTGAAATTAAAACTTATATTAAAGATTAACTTTCTTCTAAATCCTTCCTTCGTTGCTCTAAAATTTTGACTCTCTTAGCTTCTTTTTCTGTATAAGATAGCCATGTAAGAGCTTGTGCTCTAAGCTTGTCTTGTTTCTCTTCTTTTAATTTTTTGTCCTTTATTTTTAAGTCAGTTAACCTATCAAGGGCTTTTCTAAAAAAAATTGTAGCATCATCGAAATTTTGTTTTTCATAAGAAACTTGACCTAAAAGAATATTCACTGTTACCGGATCTTTTAATTTTCCTTTCTCCAAACCTAACTTTAAAGAGTCCATTGCTAAATCATATCTATCCGTAGCTAAATAAAGTTGTCCCAAAAACACAAATAACTCGCCTTCTTCTGATTTCTCAGCTGCTTCCTTGTATAGAGGTTCAGCCTTTTTTAATTCTTGAGACATATGCCAACCTTGAGCCAACATCTTTATATTCTTTTCTTTTCTTTCTACAAACTCTTCATCGACACCATATTGAAGAGCTTTAGCGGCTTTATAAGGAGCGTCTGCTCGCATTAATAGCTGATACAAAGCTATATATTCCGATTCTTTGTCCAACAATCTTTGATCGTGAGCTGCTTCCAATGCTGAAAGCTGATTAGATTCTTGCTGCAAAGTTCCGTACAAAGATGAAAGTTGAACCCAATATCTTTTTTTAGGATAAAAATCTACTAACTCTTTATAAAGAGGCAACATTTCGTCAGTTTTTTGAGCTTCATTATATAAAGCCAATAAAAGATTGTAGGTAGATTCTCTCGGTTTAGAGTTATTTGCTTTAGCAACACACATGGCTGTGTCTGCATTTCTTAAAGCCATTTTCTTTTCATTCAGTTGCCAGTGAGAAGCAGCCATTATGTCAAATCCTGTTGAGCTGGGATTGGACTCAATGGAAAGCCACTCTTTCATAGTTTGTATAGATTTTCTGTATTCTTCTCTAGAGTAAGCTATTTGAGCTAAACTGAAAATTACGTTTGCTTTTAACCTAGGATCTGCTTCTTCAATTTTTAAAAAATTATAATAATCTTTCTCTGCCTCTTTTAATTTATCTTGACTGAAATGGACATAAGCATAGTAGTACCACATTTGAGCTTTATCTACATTAGTTAGATCTTCAGAAATTTTCATTTCATCTAATATTTCAAGAGCAAGTAACAAGTCATCTTCTTCTAAAGCAGGAAATAACCTTTTTAAAAATCTTTGTGCTTTCTGACTAGGCAATTTTGCAACACGTCTTTTAGGCTTTTTAGCGATTTCGTAATCTTTCAGACATTTTTCAATAGTGTATCCAGGAAAATTAAATTTTCTTTCTTCTTTTTCCTGAGCAATTAAAAACGAACTAAGAAAAAAACAGACAAAAAATATTGAATAAAAACTTAAAACTCGCATCAAATCATCTCCAAACAATTTTGTGGAACATAGCCCGGCCCTTTTCCTTCACCTTCCAAAATAAAAGTTATTCTTTGTCTCACTCCCTCTACAGCTACGGCAACACCGTCTCTAATAAGAGGTTTATATTTATATCTTAGCGCAGCTCTTGTTGCAGCTCTATCAAAAATTCCAGGGGGATTAGCTTGTATAACTACTGGCTCGGAAACAGCTCCTAAAGGAGTAACTGTATATTCAAGAAGCACACATCCCTCTATTCCTCTTTCTGCAGCTCTTCTAGGATATTGCGGCGGAACTTGGAATATCGGAACATAAGAGCCATCCGCAAATACTCCTTGTCTTTTGGCCTTAAAATTAAAATTCAAATTCATGGCGTCATCAAAGTCGTCAACTGTCTCGATATCAACGTCTGGAGGTAGTTGATCAGGCTCAGGTTCAGCCTCATCGGGTCTTTCAAAATTATCGATAAGTTCTAAATCTTTTGGAGGCATTACAACGTCTACAATTTTTCGAGTTTTTACATCATCTAATGAGACGTCTCCAGTTGCAATTAGAACTGCCATTAACATCAAGGAAGCGATTGATATCGTTGTACCAGCAGCGGCAGAAAGCCCATATTTCTGGTAAACGTTGTCTAAATCAGTATTTAAAAATTTTTCAATCATTTAAAAATTAGGTTCTGACGCAATCGAAATATCAACCACTCCAGCTTCTCTAACTTCATCCATAACCGCAACTATTTTTTCGGCTGTTGATTTTACATCTGCTTGAATGACTACCGATCCTTGAGGGTTTTCAGCAATCAATCTAATTACATTAGCTTTGACCTGCCTCACGTCAATTCTTCTCCCGTCCATGTAAATTTCACCTGCGGCTCCTATAGCAATTAAAATGGCTGCATTTTCAGTAATCTCTGATGTCTCTGAATCTGGACGATTTATTTCTAATCCCGGTTCTTTAATAAAATTAGCTGTAACAATAAAAAAGATTAATAAAATAAAAACCACATCAAGCATTGGCGTAATATTTGGCTCTTCTGTGTCTTCTACTGCTTGGTTAATAAGTGATCTTCTCATAATCTTTTCATTCGTATGTTAAACGTTCAGATAACAAATCTGTTTTTTTTCGAACGTTACTATCAAGCCATCTTGCTGCAATGCTTGCTGGAATAGCTGCCATTAAACCTGCCATCGCAGGAATTGTTGATCTTGCAACGCCGCCTGCCATCGCTTTAGCATCTCCGCCGCCAGTCACAGCTAAAATGTGAAAAACTTCGATCATGCCAATAATTGTACCAAGCAAACCAAATAAAGGCGCTAAGGCAACGCAAACTCTTATAAATTCAATATTAGTTTTAATTTGTTGTTCGGCCTTTGAAATAAGCATGACTCTTATCACATGGCCTTCCCAAGATTTATGAGTCTTTACCTCTGACCATTCTTGAATGGTGTCTCTTTCAACTGTGGGATGAATAAATTGAAAATACCAAATTCTCTCAAAAATAAAAAACCACATAACTAGTATTAGGAAAGCGATCAATAAGACTACTCCCCCTCCCTTCTCCAAGAATTCAAAAAGTATTGATTGAAGGTTATAAAACCAAGCCATAGCTTTAACTTGTTACTTGTTGAGTTTCTTCTGCTCGAGCTGCAACCATTCCTGTACTTTGCTCCTCAAGAACTGAAAGTATACCTTTGGAGTAATTACTTAAAGCTGCTGCCATAAATGTAGTTGGAATTGCACTCATAAGCCCTAACATAGTTGTAACTAAAGCTTCAGATATTCCTCCCGCCATAGTTTTTGGATCGCCTGTGCCAAACAAAGTTATAGCTTGGAAAGTATTAATCATTCCAATAATTGTTCCAAATAAACCTAGGAGAGGAGAAATAACAGAAATTAATCTCACAACCCAGATGTACTGATCAATGGACTGTCTTTCTACGAGAATTTGTTCTGCTAATTTTAATTCGAGAGTTTCTGTGTCAGTTTTGTTTTCATTTGCAACAGTAAAGATCCTTGAAAGTGGATTATCAGATGATTCTTCACCGCTAACTTCTTTTTTAATCGCATTGTTTATTGTGAACAAGGAATAAAATCTCCAAGCGAAAACTCCTGTAGCAAGTAAGAAAAGAAGAATTATAGTATAACCAGTGATTCTTCCGTATTGGATTTGTTCAAAAAAAGACGGTAATGATATTAAATTTACTAACAATGCTCCGCCTTGAGGACCAGTTGGATCCAATGCAAATTGGACAAATCCGGAATCTTCATCAAAGATATCGTAGGAACCATCTAAAAATCTACTTGGTTGTTTTGGTAAGGTTTCATATGCTCCTCTACCTTGAAGATAAGTAAGATACTCTCCCTCAGATACAACGTTAAAATTTCCAATTCGAACAACCTCCTCTATTGAAGCGTCACCATTATTATCAATTACTGTGGCAGAGAATTTTTCTACACTACCTGACGCAACAAGCTCTCTTGAAAGTTCGTACCAAAGCCTTTCCAATTCTTCTATAGTAGCAACGCTTACTCCTTCTCCCATCTTCTTAGCAAGGCCATCTAAGAATATTTCTCTATCTTGACCAAATTGGCCTGAGGTAAGAGAGGTTTCAAAAGTTGCTTGCGTATCAGACGCAACACCTTGAAGGTGACCAAAAGTCTCATAAAGCGAACCCAATCTTGTCTTTAATTGATCTTCTAACAAAACGAGCTTAGCGTCATTAGCTTCAAAGGTAGTTTCTAAACGAGACGCTTCTGCTTCTAGACGAGCTCTTTCAGCTTTAGCGTTTGCTAAAAGCGTTGCCTGTCTATTCTTTTCTTTAATAAATCTCTCTTCTCTCTCAGCCGCTTCCTCAGCCTCTGCGAATCTTCCTTGCTTAACTAATTCTAAAAGTTGATCTAGATCTAATGCTATGTTTTCAGGTTTATCTTCGTTTTCTTGAGAAGATATAAATCCCGAAAATAAAAGAGATAAAAATAAAAATAATTTAACTAATGTTTTCATTGAATTACCTCAGCTGCTGGTACTGGCAACTCAAGCATTCCAACTGTCTTAAGTTTCTTTGCCATAGAAATTCCATCTCTAACAGGTCTTTGATACCTTCCGGGTAGACTTTCCCAACTTTTGGTCTCCTTATTCCAAATTCCTGTCTCATCCAGATCAGTAGTTTGATAAGCCAACACCATTCTGCCAACTCTTAAAATGTTAACTTCTCTTTCTTGGTCATCAATAATAACCGTGTCTTTATAAGTGTCTATTTTTCGACCATACTCAGCTTCTACATTAAATCCTTCTAAAACTTGTCTGAGTTTTTCAGCAGGAGAAACCGTAGGATTATCTAAGGCATCTTGAATAAATTTTAGCCTTTCTGTCCTTTCTCCTGTTCTGAAAGGAAGATCTAGTTCAACAAATTTACTTAGCCCCTCGTGCATTCTTCTTGATAAAGGAGGAATTTGCCTTTGAAGGACAGCTGCATATTTCATTGTTTCTTCAATTTCTTCCATCCTAGCAATCTGTCTTTTAATTTGTTTTTTCTTTTGAGCGTTGTAAACCTTCAACCCCTCAATTTGCTTTGTAACGCCTTTATATTCTGAAGAGTCTTGGTCTATTTTGACTTGAGAGGAATCGATTTTTTCTTGGGAAATTGCAGCGTTGTCAGCTCTAACTTTATTTTCTTGCAAAACAGGATCTACTTGAGAGAGAAGATTAAAGGAAACTAGGAAAAGAATTGTGAGCAGAGATCTATTTATCTTTAAAAATAACATATTTGTCCTCATTTTTTTTACAAAAAAAAGGGGACCCAATAAAATAATTACTTAAATTACCCCCTTTAAAGTCTCACTTTAAGTAAAATAAAATTATCTTGCAACAATTAATATACTAAAAAAATGAGAGAATGGATTTTAACCCTTATCCATCCGAAAATCTAAAAAAATGACTATAGTCCAAACTAATGAATTCAGAATAGGCATGAAGATAATTATTGATAATAACCTATGCGAGATTATTGATCATCAATTCCATAAACCCGGCAAAGGACAGGCGGTAATGCGAGTAAAATATAAAAATCTCTCTACCTCTCAAGTATTGGATAAAACCTTTAAGACTGGAGAGACAGTTGAAAAAGCAGATATTGAAATTTCAAAAATGCAATTTCTGTATTCGCAAGAAGATCATCTGGTATTTATGAACTCTGAGACTTTTGAACAAACTAATGTAGAAAAAAACTTAATTGAAGAAAAAGTAAATTGGATGACCGAAGGCGAAGAATATGAAATATCAATATGGAATGAAAAAATAGTGAGCGTAGAAATTAAAAATTTTGTAGAGATTGAAATATCGGCTACTGAGCCTGGATTCAAAGGAGATACCTCTACAAATACTTTAAAAGACGCGGTTTTAATAAATGGAATAGAAATTAAAGTTCCTCTTTTTATTGAGCAAGGAGATATTGTCAAAGTGGATACCCGTAATTGCGAATATCAAAATAGAGTGAATAAATGAAGTCCGAAATAAAAAGTATTTTAGAAAGTACGACAAAGAAATTATTTTCTATAGAGATTGAAGCTTTTGAAGTCTCAAGAACTAAATTAAAAACACATGGAAATTGGAGCTCAAATATCGCTTTGGTGCTTGGTAAAGAATTAGAAGAACAACCTAGAGTGATAGCTGAAAAAATTATTAAAAAACTTCCCGGAAAGAAGTGGTTAAAAAGAGTAGAAGTTGCAGGCCCAGGCTTTATAAATTTTTTTTTAGCAGAAGAAGCTCAGGCTTCCATTCTTAATAATGCTTTGAATGAAAATTTTTTCTTTTATAAAACCGATTCGCCTAAAAAATATTTAATTGAATACGTATCTAGTAACCCAACCGGGCCTATACATGTTGGCCATGGTCGAGGTGCAGCTTTTGGTTCGGCCCTGGCAAACCTTTTAAGACACTCAGGAAATGAAGTTGAAGAAGAATATTACATTAACGATAGAGGGCTACAAACAGACATTTTAGCGCTTAGTGTATTTTTGCGTTATCAAGAACTTTTTGACCATCAAATAAAATTTCCAGAAGACTGCTACCGAGGCGAATACATAATTCATTCTGCGCGGTCGGTTAAACAAACCTTTGGCGACAAATATGTTGTTAAAGGAAATTCTTCAATATTAAGTTCTGACGTGATTCCAGAATTACTCAAGCAAATAAAAGAAGAATTTCCAGATTTCGATGAGCTAACTGTTTTTATTCTCTCTCTTCAAATAGACGACATTAAAAGAGTGCTTTCAAAATTTAGAGTGTTTCATAAGAATTGGATAAGTGAAAAAAAACTTTATGATAAATCAGAAGGAAAGAGTATGTTCGATGAGGTTATAAATACCTTAGAAAAGAACAATTCTACATATGTATCTGATGATGCTCTTTGGTTTAAATCAAAGGAAAGAGGAGACGAAAAAGATAGGGTTTTGATAAGAGATAACAATGATCCGACCTACTTTGCTTCTGATGTTGCTTATCACAAATTTAAATTTGATAGAAAATTTGATCACTTAGTAAATATTTGGGGTGCAGATCATCATGGTTATATCTCCAGAATTAAAGGAGCCTTAGATGCTTTGGGTTTAAAAGGAGATTTGCTTAAAACAATTATTATACAATTCGTTTCACTCAATCGATCTGGGAAAACTGTAAGCATGTCTACGAGAAAAGGTGATTTTGTGTCTCTTAATGAATTAATAGACGAGGTTGGAATAGACGCATCAAGGTTTTTCTTTTTAGCAAGAAAAAGTGATCAAGCTTTAGAATTTGATGTCGAATTAGCATTAAAGAAAGACAAGAACAATCCGGTTTATTACATACAGTACGCGCACGCTAGAATTTGCAGCCTTTTAAAAGAAGTTGAGAAAAGAGACTTTGTTATAGATTCCGAAAACGGTCTTAAAAACTTAAATTTGATAACTGGAGAACAAGAATTAAGTTTAATTAATGAAATAGAATTATTTCAGGACACTCTTGAGCAATGTCAAATTGATTTAGAAATTCATCCTCTGTGTTTCTATTTACGTGACTTAGCTTCTAAATTTCATTCTTATTACAATGCGAACAAGTTTATCGAAGAAGAAAAAAACTTAAGAGATGCAAAATTTGCAATTGTTTTATCAATCAAAAGAATAATTACTGAGGGCTTAAATATTCTTGCAATTAATGCCCCTGAGCAAATGTAATTTAAAATGAAAGAAAAAATTAAAAAAATTTTTAACTCAATAGATGAAATTTCAAAAGAAAATAAATCTCAGACAGTCCAAGTCATTGCTGTAAGTAAAAAAAAGTCTTGTTCTGAAATTATTAAGGCAAATAAATTGGGTATAGAAAATTTCGGTGAGAACTACCTGCAAGAATCTCTAGAAAAAATTGAGAATTTAAAAAATGAAAAAATAATTTGGCACTTCATAGGAAAAATCCAGTCAAATAAGTGTAAAGACATTGCAGAAAATTTTGCGTGGGTCCACACCCTAGATCGGTTAAAAATCGCAGTAAAGCTAAATAAACATGTTCCAGAAGGGAAAAAATTAAAAATTCTGATACAAGTAAATTTAGACAATGACCTAAATAAGGGTGGAATTAAAAAAGAAGAAGTAGTTTCTTTTAAACGAGAAGTTCAGAAACTAAGCAATCTTGATTTTAATGGGATAATGATTATGCCAAGTGTCAATGCAGATGATGATAAATTAAAATTAATTTATGAGGAAGCCTGGAAATTAGCCAGAGAAATTTGTGAACCAAATGAAAAAAAATGTGAATTATCTATGGGTATGACGCACGATTTTAAAATTGCTGTAGAGGCTGGTTCGTCAATGGTTAGAATTGGAACGGGTATTTTTGGTGAAAGAGAATAATAAAATTATAGGATTTATTGGGGCGGGGAACTTAGGTCGTCACACCATGCATGGTTTAAAGGATTCTTATAAAATTTATGCTTTTGACCCGATAGAAGCCAAAGAAGTGCTTAAATTGGGCGTCACTTATATCTCTTTAGATGAATTGTGTGAGATTTCAGATGTCATTTTCCTTACAATTAAGCCGAACAAAACAGAAGAAATTTTATCTAAAATTAAAAACTTAATCGGGACTAAATTGATCATTTCATTCATTGCTGGAATATCTCTAGAAAAACTAAGTTCTCAATTTGAGAGTTCAAAAAATATTATTAGAGCCATGCCCACACTAGGTGTAAGTAAAGGTATCAGTCCAATTGCAGTTTGTTCAAATTTTAAAATTGATAAAAATAATGAGGGTTTAAACATTCTTAGTAAATTAGGTAGATGCCTTGAAATTGAAGAATCAAAATTTGATGCATTCACTTCAATTTTTGGGGCTGGTCCAGCCTATATAAGTTACTTAGCAAACCTTCTTTCTGAAATAGCTAAATCTAATGGATTTGATAATCCTGAACCGTTGATAGGAGATCTTTTAGGAGGGACTTTTGAAATGCACAAATCAGATGAAAGTCCATCATTCAAGGATATTAAATCTATGGTTGCCTCAAAGGGAGGAGTAACTGAAGCTGCTTTAAATAAAATAGAATCATCTGGAATCGAAGATGTTTTAAAATTTGCAATTGAAGAAGCTATAAAAAAATCTAAAAAACTTGGAGAAAGCTAATGGATCCATTATTCGTTTCTTCAGTCATATCAAATTTATTATCAATTTTATTTTTAATTTATTTACTTTTTAGATTTTTCGAATTGAGTTTTTTAAACCCAATTGTGAAGTACTCGTTTTCAATTTTAGAGCCGATATCTAGACCATTGAGACTAATCCTACCAGTTATTTTTAATATAGATTTTTCCAGTCTTGTGTTATCTATTTTTTTTAAAGGTCTATCTTTTTATCTTTATGTCGAGAGTCAATCTTTAGGAACGGATTCGATTGAGTCAATAACTTGGGCTTGTCTTAGTGTTCTACTTACGATATCTCTAATACTAAGATATTCCTTGTTCATCTCTATAATAGGAAGCTGGGTGGCGCCAACTAGTAACAATGCCTTGTTATTTATATGTCATGGAATTACTCAACCTCTATTGAGACCATTTCAAAGATTAACAGCCTTCGGAGGAATTGATTTTTCTCCAATTATAGTCTTTTTCATTTTAATTCAAATTGACAGAATGATTCATAACTTAAGATTTTACCTTGAACTTCCTGGTTTATTTTAAAGATGGCAGGAAACTTAGGAATTATTGAACCAAGCTTCTTTGATTACAAAGAAGACTTTCATCTTGAATCAGGAAAGCTCTTGAAAGAGTTTAAGATAATTTATGAAACCTACGGATCATTAAATGAAAACAAATCTAATGCAATTCTTATCTGCCACGCTCTGAGTGGAAATCACCATGCCGCTGGATATTCGAAGGAGGATCAAGATAAAGCCGGTTGGTGGAATGAATTAATAGGTCCTGATAAGGCATTCGATACCAATAAGTATTTTGTTGTATCTCTCAATAACCTTGGTGGATGTCATGGCTCATCTGGACCTGGATTTATCAATCCAGAAACTGGAGAAACTTACGGAAAAGACTTTCCGTTGATAACTGTAAAAGACTGGGTTAAAAGTCAAAATTTACTCCGTGAATATCTCGGATTAGATTTTTGGCATGCTGTTGCCGGAGGAAGTTTAGGAGGAATGCAAGCTCTGCAATGGGCCATCGATTATGACGAATACATAAAGAAAAGTCTCGTAATAGCTGCTGCACCCAAATTAAGTGCTCAAAATATTGCTTTCAATGAAGTGGCGAGGCAAGCCATAGTCACAGACCCAAATTTTGACAAAGGTAACTTCCATCCGAGAAGAGGATTGGGACTAGCTAGAATGCTTGGTCATATAACTTATCTCTCAGAAGAAATGATGAAAGAAAAATTTGGAAGAGATTTAAAAAAGGAAAAGTATGAGTACGGGTTTGACGTAGAGTTTGAAGTTGAAAGCTATTTGAGATATCAAGCCGATGCATTTTCAGAGAAATTTAACGCGCATACCTATTTATTGATGACGAAAGCATTAGATTATTTTGATCCATCCAGAGATTATGAAAATGACTTAACTAAAACTTTAGAAAAAACAAATACAGATTTTTTAGTCTTATCATTTTCTTCTGATTGGAGATTTGCTCCTGAAAGATCAAAAGAAATTGTTAATGCACTAATTGCTTCAAAAAAGTCAGTTAGCTATGCAGAAATTAAAAGTTCTCAAGGGCATGACGGCTTTCTGTTTCCCGATGAAAGATATGTTAAAAGTATCCAAACTTTCCTTAAAAATGAATAGTATTTTAAATTCGTGGATTAAAAAAAATGCTGAAGTCTTGGATTTGGGCTGTGGTGATGGAACTCTATTGGCAGGTCTAAAAGAAACCCTAAACGTCTCTGGTTATGGAATAGATATCTCAGAAAAAAATATTGAGCTATCCTTAAGCAAAGGACTAAATGTCATTGAGCAAGACATTGATAAAGGCTTAAGTAATTTTGCAAATGGTTCTTTTGATGTTGTGATAATGAGCCAATCAATTCAAGCCTTAAAAAAACCTGAGAATGCATTAAAAGAAATTGTAAGAATTGGGAAAGAATGTGTTGTAAGTATTCCGAATTTTGCAAATTTACGTTGCAGAATGCAACTAGCCCTTACAGGTAAAATGCCAGTTTCTAGCGCCTTACCTCATGAATGGTATGCAACTCCCAATCTTCATCTTTGTTCATTGAAGGATTTTGAAAATCTTTGTCAAAAGTTAGACGTTGAAATTATTGAGAGAAAATTAACGAATAGTTTCGGGAAATCGACAATGTTAATGAATTTAGCCCCAAACTTATTTACCGAAGTTGCTTTGTATAAGTTGAAACAAAAAGTTTGAAAATAGTTTTAGCATCAAACAATCAAGGAAAAATTAGAGAGTTTAATTTTTTATTTAAGGAGACTAAATTTAAAATTATTCCTTTAAAGGAACTCTCAAAAATAGATATTCCGGAAACTGGAACAAGTTATGAAGAAAATGCGTTTTTAAAAGCTAAAAGAGCTAACGAAATCTCTGGACTTCCAGCTTTAGCAGACGATTCAGGATTGGAAGTAAAATTTTTAAAAAACGAGCCAGGAATATATTCAGCTCGTTATTCCGGTAAAAACGCAAGCGACGAAAGAAATAATAAAAAACTTTTAAAAAAAATGATCAACGCGACAAAAAGGGAGTCAAAATATATATCCGTTCTTTTCTTTTATGATCCAAAAAATGATATCGAACTTTATACCTACGGAGAATTAAATGGGACAATTGGTAAAAGTGAAATTGGAAATAAAGGGTTTGGTTACGATCCATTGTTCAAAATAAAAAATAGTAATCAAACGATGGCGCAAATCAGTTTTAAAGAAAGAATGGAATTAAGCCACAGATCGGTATCAGTAAAAAAAATGTTAAACGAACTCAATAAGCTTCAAAATAAATAATATTCCTTTTTTCTTCAATTGCCGTTTTTTCGTATTTTGTAAAAAGATCTGTTTTTTTGTTGATATGCTTTTTAGTGTTAGAAAAAATTTGATTTAGGTCATTTTCTATCTGTTGAGCATAGTCGTCCCAATCGGTTTTTATTTTTAAGACACTTTTGTCTTTTAATATCATCTTAAGAGAATCTAAAAAATTGTTAGACAAGAGTCTTCTTTTTTTATGTCTTCTTTTAGGCCAAGGGTCGGGGAAAAAAATTATTACCTCATCAAAAAATTTAATAGTAGTATTTTTTTCTAGGATCGCTTTTGCGTCTCCCTGAATTAAAAAAATATTTTCCAAATTATTTTTTTTTATTAGTTCTAATACTTTAGCGACACCAGCTTCGTAAACTTCTATGCCTACATAGAATGAATCTAAGTTGTTTAAAGCATTAGAAATAAGATTTTCTCCATCTCCAAAACCTATTTCTAAAATATTTTTTTTATAAAGCGAACGTTCATTGAAATTTTCAAAATTTTCTGACAAACAAAATTCTTTTGATGATGCTTGAGAAATTAGATTTTTTTTAGTTTTAGATAATCTTGTTCTTGGTCTAACAAAACTTCTTACACTATTTTTCAAGAATTTATTCTACCCTCAGTTGGAGAGCTTGGAGAACCTTTATCTATTTTAGGGATCCTTCCAGCAAGAAAGGCTTTCCTTCCTGAAATGGCAGCATCTTTCATGGCTTCAGCCATTAAAACAGGATTTTTTGCTCTTGCAATCGCAGTATTTAATAACACTCCATCACAACCAAGCTCCATCGCATGAGAAACCTCAGAAGCGGTACCAATTCCAGCGTCTACCAAGACTGGACAAGAAAGTTTTTGAACTATTTTTGAAATTGCATTTGGGTTGACTATACCTAAACCTGAGCCAATAGGGGCTGCTAAGGGCATAACCGCTACACATCCGAGATCTTCCAACTTCATGGCGTAGTCTAGATTATCAGTGCAATAAACCATTACCTCAAATCCATCTTTTACCAGTTCTTTAGCGGCTACTAACGTTTCATCCATTACTGGCAACAATGATTTAGGATCTGATAGAACTTCTAATTTAACTAAATTTGAATTTGACAAGATTTCTCTTCCTAGTTTGGCAACCCTGATAGCATCTTTTGCATTAAAACATCCAGCTGTGTTGGGAAGAATTGTAAATTTTTTTGGGGAAATGTAATTTAAGATGCAATCAGGTCTTTTTTTTGAATCTAATTCAATTCTTCTAACTGCGACCGTTACGATTTCAGCGCCAGAGGCTTTAATGGCTTCAACTGCAATTTCTTCATCTTTGTATTTTCCTGTGCCGACTAAAAGTCTTGACGAATAATCTTTTCCAGCAATTTTAAAAGATTGTTTAGACAACTACCCTCCCCCAATTGCTCTTACCAGTTCAACCTTGTCATTTTCATTGATGAGATGAGAATCCCACGAGCTTCTGAAGATTATTTCGTCATTGATTTCGACTGCCATAAATTTGCTTGAAAGATCTAAAACTTTAAATAACTCAGTTACAGAGACTTGCTTGTTTAATTTAAAAGATTCTCCATTCAAGACTATGCTTAATTCATTCATTCAAAATAAAATTTAGGAAATGTAACTTTTTACTTTTTCCATGGCAGCTTTTTCTATCTGCCTAATTCTTTCTGCACTGACTCCATACTTATCTGCCAATTCATGGAGTGTAAGTTTCTGATCTTGCAACCATCTATCAATAAGTATTTCTTTGCTTCTAGGGTCCAAAGCAGAAAGAGCCTTGTGAAGAAGTTCATGGCTGTATTCTTCAGAATTTTCTTTTTCAATGAGATCAGCAGGATCTTTAGTTTCATCAGCTAAGAAACCCGAAGGCGTAAAAGAAGCCTCATCGTCACTTGCTTCAGTAGGCGGATCAAAAGACATGTCTGAAGAAGACAACCTTGATTCCATTTCTTTGACAGATTTTTCATCCACCCCTAATTCATTTGATATCGTCTTAATCTCTTCATCGGTAAGCCAATTTAATTCTTTCTTTTGACTTCTTAAATTAAAAAATAACTTTCTTTGTGCTTTTGTTGTAGCGACTTTAACTATTTTCCAATTTTTAATGATGTATTCATGCATTTCTGATTTTATCCAATGCACAGCGAATGAAATCAATCTGACTCCAACTTCTGGATTGAATTTTCTGACAGCTTTCATTAATCCTACATTCCCCTCTTGGATAAGATCTGCTTGAGGAAGGCCGTACCCTGAATAACCTCTTGCAATATGAACAACAAATCTTAGATGTGCCATTACAAGCTGTCTCGCAGCTTCAAGATCATTCTTATAATAGAGATCTTCTGCAAGACGCTTTTCTTCTTCTGGAGTCAGAATCGCAATGTTTTGAACAGACGATAAATAAGCCTCCAGATTTTGGCCTGGGGTTGAAACGTCCATAGGTTGCAATTCTTTACCCATAATTTCGAATTTTATAGTAAAAATTAAATTATATACAAAGTCTTAAGTTGAAAAAAAAGGTACAAATTCAAAAAAACGACAGTTTTTTTATAATTTCTTCGTCTTTTTTAGACGAGACTGCAATAAATCCATTAATTTTTCTCGAAGGATCAAACTTATAAACACTATCTTCGGAATTTTTAAAAATTATTGAACCTTCCAAAGACTCAAGAATAGCTTGTCCTGCTGCCAAATCCCATTGATAAACTGGTCCAAACCTGGGGTAAATATTACTAATGCCGCTGCCTAAATCACAAAATTTCAGTGAACTTCCTTTTTTTTGAATATCAACTTTTTTAAACTCTTTTTTTAAGTTAATAAAAAATTTTTCCTCTTCTTTATCTGAATGACTAGCGCTGGTACTAACGATGCATTTTTCATCAATTGATTTAGGGTGTAAATTATAAGAAATATCTTCTCTAAATAACTTAGCGGAATTATGAACTGAGCCGATGATTATTTCCTCCTCACAAGGCTTTGCAATTGCACCAAAAATAGGTTTCTCTTCAAAAACTAAGGCAAGGTTAATCGAAAAGTTCTTAGACCCCTTTATGAATTCTTTAGTGCCGTCTAAAGGGTCAATCAGCCAGAAATATTTTTCATTAAAGTTATTAGGTTGAGATTCATTTTCCTCCGACAAAATTTTTATTCCAGGGGTTAGTTTTGATACTTTCGAAACAAGAAAATCATTTATTTTAAGGTCAGCTTCAGAAACAGGGGAAAAATCTTTTTTGTTTTGAACGTTAAGAGATTTTCTGTTTTCAAAGTATTTTTTAGCAATTGACGAAGCCTTTTTTAAAATTTTATATATGGGTTGTTCTAGCTTGGAGATTTCCATGTATTTAAATGCTAACTTTAAAAATAATCTAATTAATTTACAATTGTGTTTAAATTATAAGTGAACTATGGAAAACGAAAGAGAATTAGTTAAAAAAGCTGAAGAAATTTCTAAAGGTCTCAAAAGACTTAGTAAAAAAAGTAGAAAGGTTGTCCTTCCCTATCATAGTTCTTATGATTTAATAGATGAATTAGAAGACATAGCTGACAGCTTAGTTAACGATTTAAAGACGAAAGACTAGGAGAATTAAATGACTTACGAAAGTTTTGATTTCAAAAAAGAAAATGGAATTGGTCACCTAAAATTGAATAGGGGTGAAGAATTTAACAAGATGACTCTTAATTTTTGGTACGAGCTGCCAAGAGTTCTTGATGAAATTAGGAAAGATACATCCTTAAGAGTTTTAGTTCTTTCATCTACCGGAAAACATTTTTGTGCAGGTATGGATCTTGCCAATTTTGGAACACTCGGGACAGGAGAAGCAAAAAAAGATAACAGGCCAGACAAAGCAAGAATTGGTGAAGGTCTGTATAGAGTTGCCATGGAACTTCAAGAAAATTTAACAAAATTAGAGAAATTAAGAATTCCTGTTCTCTGCGGTATCCAAGGTGGCTGCATCGGAGGAGGGCTGGATATGGCAACTGCAGCAGATATAAGATTTGCAAGCAAAGATGCATTTTTCTGTATCCAAGAAGTAAATATTGGTATGGCTGCTGATATTGGTACTCTCCAGCGTTTGCCTAGAGTTGTTCCAGAAGGAAAAGTCAGAGAGCTGGCCTACACAGGAAGAAGAATGTATGCCGAAGAATCTTTAGAATGCGGTTTAGTTAACAAAGTATTCGAGACTCATGAATCCATGTTGGAAGGGATTCAGGAAATGGCAAATGAGATTGCTTCTAAAAGTCCTTTAGCAGTCTATGGAACCAAAGCTGTTTTAAACTTTTCACGTGATCATTCAATATCAGATGGCCTTGAATATAATGCTCTTTGGAGCGGAGCCATGCTTCCTCAAGAAGATATGGCTGAAGCCATGATGTCTAGGGCAGAGAAAAGAGAACCTGAGTTCGAAGATATTTTAGAGATTAAAGAATACGGAAAAAAATAAAAAATCCTAAGAAATTTAAAGCTTCCTCAAAAAAACTGGGGAATTGTCTTTAGAAAATTTAGAAGAGAACTTGTAACCTTCATAATCAAACTGTTTTATATCTACTGGATCTTTAATATTGTTGGTCATGATAAATCTAGTCATGAGTCCTCTTGCCTTTTTGGCATGAAAGCTGATGATTTTGTAGTCACCATTTTTAAAATCTTTAAAAACAGGAGAAATAATTTCAGCCTCAACATTATTAGGATCTAGTACAGAAAAGTATTCGTTTGAAGCTAAATTGATTAAAAAATTAGTTTTTTGAATCCTTAAATCTTTGTTAATGGCATTAGTCAAATATGGCTTCCAAAACTCATAAAGATTTGAAGAATCTCCAATCTTTAATTTAGTGCCCATTTCCAATCGATAAGGAGCTATCAAATCTAAAGGTTTTAAAAGTCCATAAAGACCAGACAAGATTCTTAGATATTTTTGAGAGTAATTAACAACATCCTCGTCCAAAGAAGAAATATCTAGGCCTTTATAAACATCTCCTTGAAAAGCAAAAACAGATTGTTTTGAATCAATTCCAGGAGCCGAATCTTGTTTCCAGGTTTGAAATCTTTCAAAATTTAAAAAACCTAAATTTTCACTAATTTTCATTAGTGATGAAAGCATCTCGGGGTCATAATTTCGCATTTCTTTGACTAGAGATTCTGTTTTATCTATGAATATAGGTTCAGAAAAACCAATAGATCCATTCAAAGGAGAATAATCTAAAGTCTTAGCTGGTGATATGACTACTAACATTTTTATATTAAGATTTTGATAATGATAAAAAATATTAACCAAATTTGCCAATCTATACTAATATTTTTTCCCTCTATTCTTGGCAAGGTAAGTACCTGGTTTATGGTTCTTATGATCTTTTTGACAGCTTACGTTGTTGTTTCTAGATATGTTTTTGGAATAGGAATATTGAGCCTGCAGGAGCTTATAATTTATTGCCACGGGATCACTTTCCTAGTTTGTTCTGCATATGCTTTAAAGAAAGATCAACATGTAAGGGTTGATATCTTTTATAGAAAATTTTCCAAAAGAAGAAAAAAAATTATTAATCTTTTTGGAAATATTTTTTTCTTACAGCCAATGTTGTGGGTCATTTTAATTTTATCAATCGATTACGTTTCATTTTCTTGGTTGATAAAAGAAACTTCTGCTGAACCTGGAGGTTTGCCATTTGTGTATCTTTATAAATCAATTATTCTAGTTTCTGCCGTTCTGCTAATTATGCAAAGTTTCGCAAACATTCTTTCTTACTTTAATGATGATTGAATTTCTCCCGCTGTTATTATTTTTTGTAATTTGTTTGACTCTTCTCTTAGGATTCCCAGTTGCCTTTACCTTGGGAGGTGTTTCCATCCTTTTCGCTTTCGTAGCAAGTATTTTTGGAGCCTTTGAAATAAACTTGCTTGAAACAATGCCAAATAGACTTTTTGGGATTATGACAAATGCAACGCTCGTTGCCGTGCCATTATTTGTATTTATGGGTGTTATTTTAGAAAAATCTAAAGTTGCTGAGCTGCTGTTAACTTCCATGTCTAACTTGTTTAGTAGATATAAAAGTGGTCTAGGAATTTCTATCTTATTTGTTGGGACTTTACTCGCTGCCAGTACAGGAATTGTTGGCGCAACAGTAATAGCTATGGGCTTAATATCTTTGCCCGCAATGTTAGCAAGGGGTTATTCTGAAAAAGTATCAACCGGCCTCATTGCTGCAACAGGAACCTTAGGGCAAATAATTCCTCCATCAATTGCATTGGTAATATTGGGAGACGTATTAGCCACTGCTTATCAACAATCTCAGTTAAAGATTGGTAACTACGTAGCTAAATCTCTTTCGGTTGGTGATTTATTTATGGCAGCTATAATACCTGGTTTAATTTTAGTATTTTTATACGGCCTCTATTTTGTTTTCTCTTTAAAAAAGGAAGTCTTAACTCTGGATGAAAATCAAAAACACGAAAACTTTTTTGAACTAATCTCAACACTAATCCCTCCTTTCTTTCTTATTTTTGCAGTTCTGGGATCAATTATTACAGGCATTGCTTCTCCCACAGAAGCTGCTGGCATAGGAGCTTTGGGAGCTATATTTATTGCTTTAATTCACAAAAGATTAAATTTTAAAATTTTAAAAGAATCTACTACCCAAAGTGCTTTTATATCTTCTATGGTTTTCTTAATTTTAATAGGAGCGTCAATTTTTTCTTTAGTTTTCAGGGGACTGGGAGGTGAAGAACTAATAACTGAAATCTTCAATTCCATTCCTGGCGGATTGTTTGGTTCAATGATTTTAGTAATGTTTTTAGTTTTTGTCTTAGGATTTATTTTAGACTTCATTGAGATTACCTTTATAGTCGTACCAATCGTTGGGCCGATCTTGATGGCTATGGGCGCTGATCCTCTTTGGTTAGGAGTAATGCTCGCAATAAATCTACAAACATCTTTTCTTACTCCTCCTTTTGGATTTGCTTTGTTTTATCTGAGAAGTGTAACTCCGGAAACCATTAAAACTGAGTCAATTTACAAAGGTGTCTTCCCTTTTATTATGATTCAAATTCTAGTTTTGTGTTTAGTGGCATATTTTCCTTTACTAGCTACATTACTACCAGAAATAATTTTTTAGTTCTAACGAAACAAAAGTTTTTTTGTTATATTTAAAAATTGCTATGAAAAAAATTTCTATTTTTTTAATTATCTTATTAGTTTCTTGCGCTGAAGATCTAAGCCAGAAAGCTAAAGAATATAGTCAAAATAAAATTATCATAGATTCACACATTGACACTCCCTTTCAGATTTGGCGTCAAAAAAATAATACCGGTGTAAGCGACGACATTACAAAAACAACTTCCTATCACTTTGATTATCCTAGAGCCATAAAGGGCGGTCTTAATCTTCCTTTTTTTGCAATTTATATTCCAGCAAGAACTGAACCAGAAGGGACCTCTTTCGAATTAGCTTTAGAATTAATAGAAATGATGAACAAAATTATTTCAGACAACTCGGATAAATTCACTTTTATAAGAGATCCGTCTGATATTAGTATTTTAGAGAAGAATAAAAATTTAGTAGGAATTGCTTATGGAATTGAAAATGGAGCTCCTATTGAAGGAAAGTTAGAGAACATAAAATATTTTGCTGATCTCGGAGTCAATTACATTACCTTGGCGCATTCTAAGAGCAACCACATATCCGATAGTTCATACGATGAGAATAAAAGATGGAAAGATGGCCTTAGTCCTTTTGGGTTTGAAGTTGTCAAAGAAATGAATAAACAAGGGGTAATGATAGATATATCTCACGTATCGGATGCCGCATTCATGAAGGTTTTAGAAATAAGCGAAACTCCAGTTATAGCGACACATAGTTCTTTAAGACACTTTACGCCTGGTTGGGAGAGAAATGTTTCAGACGAGATGCTAATTGCTTTAGCTAAAAACGATGGAGTACTGCAAATTTGTTTTGGTTCAGGTTTTGTAGCTGACACAAAGTCAAATCCTGACATGATAGTGACAGTAAAAAATGTAGTGGACAATATTGACCGTGTCAAAAACCTTGTTGGAATTGATCATGTTGGTTTAGGCTCTGATTTTGATGGTGAGGTTCCTCTGCCTGAAGATATAAATGATGTCTCTAAGTTTCCAAATCTTATCGAAGAGCTCCTTGTGAGAGGTTATTCAGAGAGTGAAATAGACCAAATTCTGAATGGAAATATTCTAAGAGTGTGGAAGGCTGTAAAAGAATTCTCAAAAAGCTGATTTCGAATGAAAAACGATTGGACCAAAATCAGATCTAAAGTAAAAAGTTTTATAGAAGAAGAAATCTATCCGGTTGAAGACAAATTAGCCAACCATTCAAAAGAATCTAAAAAAATATTAAAAAGCATCACACAAATGGCTAAGGATGAGAATATATGGGCCTTAGGTCATCCAAAAGACATAGGTGGTGGAGGCATGCCATTTATGGAATATGTCTACGTAAATGAAGTTATTGGAAGATCAACATATGCAAACGTTGGTCTTGGAACCGTATCTCTTCAAGATTCAATCATGTTAAGAGAATTTGCATCAGATAATTGGAGAGAGAAATACCTTGAACCATTAGTTAAAGGTGAAATATTTCCAAGTTTTGGAATGACAGAACCGGATGTTGCTAGTTCTGATCCTACACAACTCAAAACAACTGCTATATTGGAAAATGGAGTTTGGAGAATTAATGGTAGGAAATGGTTTACCACAGGTGCTTCTAGAGCAGCTTACACGACTGTTATGTGTAGAACCGAGTTGGATGCCCCAAGTCATGGAGCCTTCAGTATGATAATTGTTCCAACTGATAATCCTGGCTATAAAATCATAAGAGAGACTCCTGTTCTTGGAATAAACGGAGGTCACTATGAGGTTGAATATGACAACGTAGAAGTTCCAGAGGAAAATTTGCTAGGTCCTAGGGGACATGGATTTTTGATAGCTCAAAAAAGATTGGGTCCAGGAAGAATTTTTCATTGCATGAGGTGGCTAGGTCAAGCTCAAAGAGCATTTGATTTACTTTGTTCAAGAATGCATGAAAGAGAAACTTTCGGAACATCGTTAACTCAAAAACAACTTCTTCAGAAATTTGTTTTTGACAGTGCGTGTGAAATTCAATCATCTAGGCAACTTACTCTTGACGCTGCAAAAAGAATTGATCAAGGAGACGATGCAAGAATTGAAATTGGACTTATAAAAGTATTAGGAGCGCAGATGCTCCACAACGTAATTGACAGAGCAATTCAAGTTCATGGCGCCAAGGGATTAACAGATGACACACCACTTAGCTTAATGTACAGACATGCCAGAGAGGCTAGAATTTATGACGGGCCAGACGAAGTCCACATTCAGTCAGTTGCTAAAAGGATTCTCAAGAATTACGCAAATAATGGGTCTGGTTGGGATTTTGGAGAGAGAGATGCTTCACTTCAAAATCAGCAAAATGGATGAACTTAAAAACTTCTTAGAAGGCCTTCTTAATTCTGAATTTGAAGATTTCTATCCTCTTTCAGGAGGAGCATCAGCAGAAATTTATAATATCGTCTTAAAAAATGGGAAAAAGCTTGTTCTAAGAAGAACGCCTGAAAAGTCAGAGTCTCGGTTGGCTATTCCAAAAAAAATAGAAGCCAAAGTTCAAAAAATTGTTAAAAAGAATGAGATACCGGTCCCTGAAATTATTGAAGAATTTGATGAATCAAGCGGAGTTGGAAGTGGCTACATAATGGAGTTTGTTTTAGGAGAAACAATCCCAAGAAAAATTTTAAGAGACGAAAGGTTCGCCCAAATTAGACCAAACCTTGCATTAAGAATTGGGGAGGTTTTAGCAAAAATTCACCAGACAGATTTAAGTGAAATAAAAGAATTGGAAAAAATGACTTTTTATAATTCTCTTAACAAACTTTATGAAGTTTATTCTTCCTTCAACGAACCTCAGCCAGTTTTTGAATATGTTTTCAATTACTTAGCTAAAGTAAATATAAAGGAAAAAAATAACGTCTTAATTCATGGAGATTACAGATTGGGAAATTTCATAGTCTCAGAAAATTCTATTGAATCTATAATTGATTGGGAGCTTACACACATTGGCGATCCTTTAGAAGATTTGAGTTGGGTTTGCGTGAAATCCTGGCGATTTGGAAATAATTCTAAAAGGGTTGCTGGTTTAGGAGACTTAGAAGACTTGATAAAAGGCTATGAATCAATTTCTTCAGAAACAGTGGATCGCTTTGAATTAGATGTATGGCAAATATATGGATCTCTGAGATGGGGTGTAATATGTATGATTCAAACTTTTGCTCACCTAAATAGTAATTTAAATTCCATTGAAAAAGCTGCAATCGGAAGAAGAGTCTCTGAAACGGAATATGATTTAATGAATATGATTAAAAATAAAGAATTTTGAAAAATTTTTTTGATAGACCAACTAAGGCAGAACTGATTGATGCACTGCACTATTTTATTTTTGAAGAAATAGATTTCAAAAAACTTGAAAAATTAGACATTTTTAAAGTCAGAATTGCTTTAAATATTTTAAAAATTTTAAAAAGACAAATTAGTGATGAGAGCAAAATATCTGAAAAATTAAGAGCTCTTAGTAAAAACTTATTTGGTGAAGAAATTTCTTCAAAACAAAATCTAATAGAAAAAATTAAAAAAGAAGATTTTAATAAAGATTCTATAGAGGAGTTTTTATTCGAACTTTCTTGTGAAAAGTTATCTATAGATAATCCTTCCTATCTAAAAGATTAACTATCTAAGCTCATAAATGGCTTCTTCAGAAATTTTATGATAATTGGTGACTCCTTTTTTGAAATCAAGGATCGATCGATACACTTCTGAAGCAAAAACATCTTCTTTAACAAATTCCTCCAATACTTCTTTAGAGATTTTTTCCAATTCGTTAAGAACTTCAAGAGGAAACTTTTTTAAGATTACATTATGATCTTTGATCAGTGAAATCAAAGCTTGATTGTTTCTAGCCGTATACTCATCCAACATGTCTTGGTTCACAGCTCTAGCAGCTGTTCTGACAATCGCTTTCAAATCGTTTGGGAGCTCATTAAAAGCATCTTGATTGAAAATAAATTCTGTCATTGCTCCAGGTTCCTGCCAACCTGGATAATAATAATATTTAGCCACTTGATGAAATCCAAAAGTTAAATCATTGTAAGGGCCTATCCACTCAGCAGCATCTATTACTCCTGTTTGTAGATTCGTAAAAATTTCACTTCCAGGCATTAAAACTGCCTCTCCTCCAGCTCTTGAAAACACCTCTCCGGCTAGTCCTGGCATTCTTATTCTTATTCCATTTAAGTCTTCTAAAGAGTTAATTTCTTTATTAAACCAACCTCCCATTTGAACTCCAGTGTTTCCTCCCGCCATCGGAATTAGATTGAATGGTTCATACGCTTTCTCCCAAAGCTCTAACCCTCCAGCATAATGAAGCCAGGCATTTCGCTCTTGAGCGTTTAAACCAAAAGGAAGAGTGGTAAAAAATTGAGCCACAGGTAATTTCCCAATCCAGTAATATGCTGCTCCATGTCCCATCTCAACCGTGCCTCTTGAAACTGCATCGAAAACTTCTAAAGCTGGAATAAGCTCACCGTTTCCATAAACTTTAATTTTTAATCTCCCATCACTCATCTCCTCAACTAACTTGGCAAAATTTTCCGGACCAAGCCCCACTCCCGGATAATTTTTTGGCCAAGTCGTAACCAATGTCCAAGAAAAATTCTTTTTTTCAAGTGATGTTTCATTCTTAGATGTATCTTCAGAACATGCGGCGATAAAGAGAAGAACAAAAAAATAAATTAAAGTTTTTCTAAATTCGCAAAGCTTAGTACCAGCCATTTAATTCCCCCATTATCAAAATTTACTTCTACTCTAGCATTAGAGCCATCCCCCTCATAATTGAGAATTACTCCTTCGCCAAAACTTTTATGCACCACTCTATCTCCAAGAGAAAACTTTCCTACGTTGTGATCTGTTCCGCCAACTATTCTTGGTTCAAATCCTTTACCTTTAATTTCTGTTTCTGTAGAAACTCTTATTTCATAAATTAACTCTTCTGGAATTTCCTTGATGAATCTGGAAACAGGACTAAAACTGTCAATCCCATAAATATTTCGCGATTCCGCGTGAGTCAAATAAAGTCTTTCCATCGCTCTAGTCATTCCAACATAACAAAGCCTTCTTTCTTCGGCTAACTGTTTGGGGTCTTCTGCTGATCTTCTATGCGGAAACAAACCTTCCTCACAGCCTGCAATAAAAACTAAAGGAAATTCTAAGCCCTTAGATGAATGCAGGGTCATCATCTGAATAGCATCTTCATTTTCATTTGCCTGATTTTCGCCGGCGTCTAAAGAGGCTTGATCTAAAAAAAGCTCCAATAGGGACCTCTTATCGTTTTTGTCTTCGCCCAAAGAGAAAAATTCAGAAGTTGCAGAAATAAGCTCCTCTAAATTTTCAACCCTTGATCTACCTTTCTCTCCTGGCTCTTTTCCATGAAATTCTTTAAGTCCACTCAGAGAAATTACATTTTCGAAAAACGTATCAAGGTTCTCATTGAAATTCATCTCTTCTAGTTTTTCTATTACATCAAAGAAATTAGAAATATTTTGAGCAGCTTTAGTTTCTTTATTTGCGATGATTTGCTCAGATGCTTGCCACAGAGATAAATTATTTTTTTTAGCAAACTCTCTAATTTGATCCATTGTCTTAACTCCAATTCCTCTTGTCGGAGTATTTATTACTCTTTCAAATTGAGAATCATTATTTTTGTTTATTGCTAACTTTGCGTAGGCCAAAGCATTCTTAATTTCCATTCTCTCGTAAAAACGAACGCCTCCATAAATTCTATAAGGCAATTCTGAATTTAAAATAGCATCTTCTAATATTCTAGATTGCGCGTTGGACCTATAAATAATCGCTGTATCTGAGAGGCTTCCTCCCTCTTCAAGCCATCTTTTAATTATCCCAACTATAAAGGAGGCCTCGTCTCTTTCGTTGAAAGCTCGGTAAACCTTTACCTGCTCACCTTCATCTTTTTGAGACCATAATTCCTTTCCTAATCTATCTGGGTTATTCCGTATCACTGAATTTGCGCATGCTAGGATATTTTTTGAGGATCTATAATTTTGCTCTAACTTAATTGTTTTGACTTCATTAAAATCTTTGGTAAATCTTTTAATGTTTGTACTTTTTGCCCCACGCCAGCTATAAATAGATTGATCGTCATCGCCAACAACTGTCATACGACCATTTTTGCCAACAAGTTTTTTTAAAAGTAAATATTGAATTTCATTCGTGTCTTGAAATTCGTCAACTAAGATGTGCTGAAATCTAGCTTGATAATGTTTCAGTAATTCTGAATTTTGGTCTAAAAGCTCAAAAGACCTTATTAAGATTTCGGCAAAATCTACTAATCCCTCTCGATCACATGTTTTTTGATATTCATCCATAATATCAACCATTTTTTCTTCTACAAAAGTTGCATTGATGTTCAATTTAGCTTTTCTTCTCCCTTCATCTTTTTGCTTGTTAATAAACCACTGAGTATCTCTTGGCTGCCAAGTATCTAAGTCCAGATTCATATTTTGAATAACGCGTTTTAAAACTCTTATTTGATCTTCACTATCGATAACTGAAAAATCTTTTACTAGATTGGCTTCTTGCCAATGTATTTTTAACATTCTATGAAAAATTCCATGGAATGTTCCGCACCACATTTGGTTTAAATTTTCTTCAAGAATATTTTCTATTCTTCCTCGCATTTCTTTTGCTGCTTTGTTAGTGAACGTTACGGTTAACAGTGACAAAGGATTTACCCCTTTGACTGATGAAAGCCAAGCAACTTTATGAGTTATAACTTTTGTCTTTCCTGAGCCAGCTCCTGCTAGGATTAATGAATGATGAGATTCATCAGTTACAGCTTCCCTTTGTATTGGGTTTAATTCGTCTAAAATATATGAAACGTCCATAATTAATAGTTTAATGAGAAATAATATATGAATTCAGAGCTAGATTTTTATAATTCCTTAGAACTTTCTTTGAAGTACTCTGAGAGTTTGCTTGAAGATGCAGTTGATAATGCAAAGTCAATTTTTCATACCCCCACGCTTTGTATTTCTGATTCGCCGAGGACTGTAGTCTTGAGAGAATATGATAAAGAAAATAGATTGCTTAGATTTCATACGGATCTTAGATCTAAAAAGATTAAATCAGCAGAAGATCAGTCCAAAGCATATGTTCATTCATATGATTCAGAAAAAAAAATTCAGCTTCGGTTAACGGGATCAGTTACTGTTTATGAAGATGACGAAATTACTAGAAAAGCTTGGGAAAATTCTCGGGAAAATTCTAAGCTATGCTATTCAGTGAAAGGGCCTCCAGGTGATTCCATATTAGATCCTTCTAAATATGACTTAAATAGAAATGACATAGATATTGAGAAAGGATATAAAAATTTTGCGGTGATATTATTTGAATACCATGAGCTAGAGTTTTTATTCCTTAAAAATATAGGACATAGAAGAAGTAAATTTTCTTGGAAAAATGGGAATAGAATAGAAGAGTGGTTAATCCCCTAATTTTCTGCACTGAATAGATTTATCAAAACAACCCCAATAATCACAAAAATCATTCCAACTGAAGTTAGTAAATTTGGCAATTGTAAGTATTTAATTGAAGCTAAAAAAGTAATCAAAAAAATTCCTACCCCTGACCACGTAGCATAAGCAACTCCAACTGGAATTTCGTCTAGAGTGAAAGATAGCCAATAGAAGCTTGCAGCATAAGAGATTGCAGTAACTATGGAAGGAACTATTTTTGTAAACCCTTCGGTTTCCCTTAGATATAGAGTCCCGATAACTTCTGCAATAATGGCTAATATCAAAAAAATATAAGCATTAGTAAGTGCAGACATGGTATAAAATAACTTTTAAATTTTAACTTATATAAATGTCAAAACATAACGCACTTGAAATGTTTGGCCGCTCAGGAAATCCTGCCTTGAATGACGCCACTTTCTCAAATTTTGAGCCTTCAGAAAACATTGGAAGTTTCATGACTCTTCAAGGAACTGTAAATAAAACTGGGATTCTTTTAGCTTTAGTGGTTTTAACTGCAAGCTATACTTGGAACCAATTTTTTATCTCTGAAGATGCCTCAAGTGTTATGCCACTCGCCATTGGTGGGGCTATAGTTGGATTTGTTTTAGCACTTGCAACAATATTCAAAAAAAATTGGTCGGGCGTAACAGCCCCTGCTTATGCTCTTGCTCAAGGATTATTTTTAGGAGCTATCTCCGCAATTTTTGAATCTCAATACCAAGGAATAGTAATACAAGCCGTCGGGTTGACTTTGGGTACTCTTGCTTCACTTCTAGTGCTGTATAAAACTGGCGTAATCAAACCTACCGAAAATTTTAGATTAATGGTCGTATCAGCAACAATGGGGATCGGACTGCTTTACATGGTAAGTATTGTGATGAATATGTTTGGCTCAAACATTGGCTTCATTCACTCAAATGGATTGTTTGGAATAGGTTTTAGCCTTTTTGTTGTGGCTATTGCCGCCTTAAACTTAGTATTAGATTTTGATTTTATTGAACAAGGCTCGGAAAAAAACGCACCAAAGTATATGGAGTGGTTTGGAGCCTTTTCTCTCATGGTAACTCTCATTTGGTTGTATTTAGAGATGTTGAGACTTCTTGCCAAGCTTAGAAGTCGATAGTGGACTTAAATTTTATTTTTTTTTCATTAATCATTGCTGCTTCGTTAGCTGTGTTTTTTTTGTTAACTCCACTCAGAGCATCTGAGAAACAAAGAAATAGACCGGATAGAATAGATTGGACGTCTGGTAAATATAGAAATTTCTTCAAATATTTTTTAATTTTAATATTTACAGTATTCATTTCAGCTTTGTTGATTAGGTTACTTATTTAATTTTGAGGGTTAAAACCGATATTCTTATAATAGGAAGTGGTGCTGCAGGATTAACTGCAGCTCTTGAATTATGTAATAAATTCAAAGTAACCATAATCTCAAAAAATCAAATTGTAGATAGTTCAACTTGGTATGCTCAAGGAGGCATCGCTGCCGTACTTGCAAAAGAAGATTCAACCAAAAGTCATATTGAAGATACTCTAAAGGCTGGAGATGGATTATGTAATAGAAAAGCCGTAGAGCGCTGTATTGAAAATGGAAAAGACGCAATTAGATGGCTAGAGGATTCGGGTGTAATTTTTACTAAAAAAAATAATAAAGAATTGCATTTAACTCAAGAAGGAGGACATTCATTTAGAAGAGTGGTCCATGCTGCTGATGCGACCGGCCGAGAAGTATCAGATTCTTTAGCGGCCAAAGTACTAAAAAGCCAGAATATTAAAATTTATGAAAATCACTTGGCGGTGGATTTAATTGTCAAAAGGAATAGATGTTTGGGAGCATTTATTTTTGATAAGCAAAAGGAAAAAGTCTTAAGTATTTCCGCAGGCTCGATAATTTTAGCAACTGGAGGAGCAAGTAAGGCTTATCTCTACACAAGCAATCCTGATGGAGCTAGTGGTGATGGATATGCGCTTGCATGGAGAGCTGGATGTCGTCTTGAAAATATGGAATTTAATCAATTTCACCCTACATGCCTTTTCCACCCAGAAGCAAAATCTTTTTTGATAAGTGAAGC
Source organism: SAR86 cluster bacterium (assembly GCA_023703675.1). NCBI lineage: Bacteria > Pseudomonadati > Pseudomonadota > Gammaproteobacteria > SAR86 cluster bacterium. The sequence goes on from CP097974.1 coordinate 1,138,576, forward strand.
ATTAAGAGGTGAAGGGGCAATATTGAAAAACCTCTCTGGTGAGCCCTTTATGAAAAAATATGATTCTAGAGCAGATCTAGCGCCAAGAGACATTGTTGCAAGATCGATTGATAATGAAATGAAAATTAGTGGGAAAGACAACGTTTTATTAGATATTTCTCATAAGTCATCAAGTGAAGTGAAGAAGCTATTCCCAAGTATTTTTAAAAAATGCTTAGAATTTGGTTTTGACATTACAAAACAACCGATACCGGTTGTTCCTGCCGCACATTACACCTGCGGGGGAATTGCTACCGACTTAGATGGACAGACAGACGTTGTGAATTTATTTGCTATCGGTGAGACCTCTTCTACCGGACTTCACGGAGCTAACAGAATGGCTAGTAATTCACTCTTGGAGTGCATAGTTTTTGCTAAAGCTGCCGCAAAAAAAATAAAGAAAACATTCAGTCCTAATCTTATGGATTTGCCAGTATGGGATAATTCGAAAGTAATCAGAGCGGGAGAAAACATATTAATTAATCATAACTGGGATGCGACTCGAAGATTAATGTGGAATTATGTTGGAATCGTCAGAAGTAAGGATCGTTTAAAAAAGGCAAAGGAAAAAATGGAATTAATAAAGAAAGAAGTTCAAGAATTTTATAAAAATTATGAAATTACTTCAGATTTTCTTGAGCTCAGAAATTTGGTCTTAGTTTCGGAACTAATTATTGATAGCGCAATAAAGAGAAAAGAAAGTAGAGGATTACATTACAACATTGATTATCCTAAGAAACTAAAAAAAGCTTCTTCTACAATACTTCAGCCAAAGTAGTCTTTAAATTTTCGAATTATTAAGCGATTCTAAGGTTCTATTAAACTCAGTCACAGTTAAATTTATAATTTCTTCAACACTTTTAATTTCATCGATCAAGCCCATTGATTGTCCAGTAAGTGCTGGGGCAGCGTTCAAGTCACCTCCAAAATAAAGATCTTGCACACCCTTAAAAACACTCATATCCATGGACCCTTTTTCATAGATCTCTTTGCTGTAATCCGTTTTAATTGCTCTTAGACAGGGAGATCCAGATTTATTCAAAATATAGGTATCAGATTCTGACCCCGTTAGAATTGCATCTTTCCAATTTTGGTGGACGGGGCTTTCTTTGCTTGATACAAATCTAGTTCCCATCTGAACACCTTCTGCTCCACTAGCAAAAGCCGCAGCCATTCCTACGCCGTCGGCGATACCTCCAGCGGCAATAATTGGAAGATCTGTTTTTTTTCTAATTGCTTGAATTAGAACATGAAGGCCAATTTCTTCAGGGTTTTTAAAACCCCCTCCTTCTGTCCCTTCTACAACTAATCCATCCACTCCAGCCTCTTTAGCTTTAATAGCTCCAGACAAACTTGGAACAGCATGATAGACAATTAAGCCAGCTGATTTTAGGCGATCAATATATTTGGCGGGACTTCCAGCCGAAGTAGTAACAAATTTAACTCCGCATTCAGCCACAAAATCAACAATTGAATCATCTTGTAAAAAAAGAATGGGTAAATTTACCCCGAAAGGATTGCTAGTCATAGTAGACATTTTTTGAATTTCTTTTTTGCAAGCTTCTACTTCACCAGAAGAAGTTTCTATTACTCCTAGCCCCCCAGCATTAGAAACAGCCGAGGCTAACTGGCTTCTTGCTATCCATCCCATTGGGGCTTGAATAATAGGATATTTAGTTTCTAAATGGTTTGTAACTCTATTCATTTTATTTTCACCTTGAAATTTTTTTGTTAATTCTATTTGATATTTTTATATATCTATAGCATTAACGACAATTTATAATTCTACTATGACAAAAGTTTTTTATGCCGAAGCGAATTATTCCGACGAAGAAATTGATGCAGTGATCAAAGTCCTTCGAGAGAACCGGCTAGCATTAATGTGTGGTGAAAATGTAAGAACCTTGGAGGGGCAAGTTGCTAAGTTATTTAATAAAAAATTTGGTCTAATGACTAACAGTGGTTCTTCTGCAAATTTAATTGCAGTTCAATCACTTAATTTGAAAAAGGGAACTAAAGTCCTTACTCCTGCCCTCACCTTTTCAACAACTATTTCTCCATTAGTTCAATCAGAACTAATCCCCTTATTTATAGATGTGGAAAGAGAAACAATGCAAATTGATATTAACAAATTAAAACAAGCACCCCTGGAAAATGTGTCTGCAATTTGCGTTCCCAATCTGATTGGAAATGTGGCAAATTGGGAAGAAATTTCTGATTTCGCCAAAAGTAACAATCTCAAGACTATCGAAGACTCTGCAGATACCATTGGGTATAAATATGAAACAGGCAAGAAAAATTGGTCTGATGTATCCACAACAAGTTTCTATGCGTCGCACGTAGTCACCGGCGCCGGTTTTGGAGGAATGACATGCTTTTCTGAGAAAGAGCATTATGATTTAGCTCTATCACTTAGGGGCTGGGGAAGAAGGTCCTCGCTTTATGGAGAAACAGAAGATTATGAAAGAAGATTCAATGCAAAAATAGATGGTATGAATTATGATGATAAATATATTTTTGATGATATAGCTTATAACTTTTTACCTTCGGAAATTTCAGCTGCATTTGCTCTAGTTCAAATCAAAAACTTAGAGAAAAACCTAAAAAATAGATTAGATAATTACAATTATCTCAAAGAAAAATTAAGCGAATCAGATAATTTTAGCGTTCCAAGCTCTTATAAAAATGTCGAAACAGGTTGGTTAGCTTTTCCCTTAATTTTTACAAATAAACTCGAAAAGAAAAGAAAAGAAATACAAATTTTTCTTGAAGAATCAGGAATTCAGACTAGAACAATTTTTACTGGAAATATTATGCGTCAGCCTGTTGCCAAAAAATTTAATTGGGAATCTTTTGGAACCTTTGAAGTGAGTGATTACATTATGGAAAATGGAATTTTACTAGGTTGTCACAATAAGCAAACGAGAGAGAAAATGGATCTTACCATTAAGAAGCTCTTTGAAATTGAAAGTTGTCTGACGTAATCTATACAACAGGTATAACAGGCTTCATAGGAAGAAACCTACTTCATACTTTGCTAGAAAAATACAATTTTGTTTTAAATTTTGAGAGAAATCACAAGATTTCAATCCATCAAAAAAATGAAAAAAAAATTCTTAAGGATTTTGATTTTAAAATGTTGGAAAATTATTCTTCAGAGGTTTTGATTCATTTAGCAACTTTATATAATCCTTCTCCTAAGAATGAATTCGAAGAAAACGAAATTCTTCAATCTAATTTGAATTTTCCCGTCCAAGTATGTAAAACACTTGAGGAAATTAACCTAAAAAAAATAATTACGACTTCTTCTTACATCCAATTGATTCCAGAAGACGAACAAAATCTTTATGCCAAAAGTAAAAGTGATTTTATAAAGTGGGCCGAACAAACGTTTGAAATTACCGAAATCTTTTTATTCGATTCTTTTGGCTCAGATGATAACCGAGAAAAGGTTGTAGATCTCTTCATAAAAAAATCATTATTAAATGAAGAAATAAATATTCCTGCAAAAAAAATACAAATGAATTTAACTCATATAGACGAAATTTCAGAATGTCTTATGGCTAGTCTAGATCTTCAAAAAGGCAAATATATGATTCTTTCAAATAATCAAATTACAATTGAAGATCTTGCGAAAAAGATCGTAAAAATTTTAAGCTCTAGATCATTGATAAATAAGGATTTTAACGCAGTTGATTATTTTAAAAAAATTACTAAGTTTCCAAAGAACATTTATAGAGCTTCATCAAGTCAAGATTTTGAAAGTATGCTATTGTCGAGAAGCAATGAAATTAGAAAAGCCCATAGTCTTTAAACAAGCTTTTAATGTTTTCAACGACGATAGAGGGTATCTCAGTGCATTGGATATTGAGAATTTAATAAGCAAAATTCCTGAACAAAAATTTAATTTTCGATATCAACTTTTATCCTTTAGTGAAAAAAAAGATACTTTTAGAGGATTTCATTATCAAACTAAGCCTTTCGAACAAAATAAATTAATAGTTATTCATTCAGGAGAAGTATTAGATCTTATTGTTCCTTCTGATAATCCCTTAGAAAGAGACATTGAGGAATTTGAACTAAGGACGGGAGACGCAATTTTGATTCCTTCCAGTTTTGCACATGGATTCATAACTCTTTCTGACGAAGTCCTGATGCAATATTTCTTGGATAAAACTTATTCTGAGGAACACTACAAAGGTATAAATGGAAATAGTTTCCTAAGAAATAACTTCGAGAATAAAGAATTCTTAGTTTCTTCTAAAGACAAGGCACTTGAGCAAGAGCTAATTTAGAAGCGAGAGAAGATATTTTCCGTAAGAGCTTTTAAGGAGCGGTTGCGCTAAGCTCTCAAGAGAATCTGCATTAATCCATTTCTTTTTATAAGCAATTTCTTCTGGACAAGCCACCATAAGGCCTTGTCTTTTTTGAATAGTTTCTATAAAACTACCGGCTTCATGCAGACTCTCATGAGTTCCAGTATCTAGCCAAGCAAATCCGTGATCTAACAGTTCGACTTCAAGCGTCCTATTTTCCAAATACCAATTATTAACATCAGTAATCTCCAACTCACCTCTTGATGAAGGCTTTAAAGATTTAGCAACTTCCGAAGCTTCTGAGTCATAAAAATATAACCCTGTTACGACGTAATTACTTTTGGGAGATTTAGGTTTTTCTTCCAAACTTAAAACTTTATTCTCATTATTGAATTCAACTACACCGTATCGATCTGGATCATTTACATGATAAGCAAAAACCTTGGCTCCCTCCTGGAAATTACTTGCCGCATCTAATCTTTCAGGCATTGACGCTCCAAAAAAAATATTATCTCCTAAAACTAGAGCAGAGCTCTTATTATTTAAGAAATTTTCAGCGATTATAAGAGCTTGAGCTATACCGTCTGGAGAAGCTTGAGACTCGTAACTAAAATTTACTCCCCACTGAGAACCATCACCCAGCATATTTTTAAATAATCCTAAATCGCTGGGTGTAGAAATTATTAAAATGTCCTTTATGCCAGCCAGCATCAGAGTGGTAATAGGATAATAGATCATTGGCTTGTCATAGACTGGCAACAACTGTTTTGAGATGCAATTGGTAATGGGATACAAGCGAGTACCCGAACCTCCTGCCAATACAATTCCCTTTCTACTTTTCACCGCTTATATATTTTTCAAAGTACCATGATACCGTTTTTTCTAATCCAGAATCGAAGGTTTCCGAAGGCTGCCAATTAAGCTCTTTTTTTATTTTTGAAGTATCTAAATTGTAGCGAAAATCGTGACCTGGCCTATCTTGCACGAATTCTATTAATTGGGAATAATTTCCTTTTTTGCTGGGAGATAACTTATCTAAAATAGAACAAATTTTTTGCGTTATCTCAATATTTGAAGTTTGATTATTTCCGCCAATGTTATAGGTTTCACCAACTTTTCCTTTATCTAAAACTTCGCAAATAGCTTCGCAATGATCCTCTACAAAAAGCCAATCTCTTATATTTTTGCCATCGCCATATATTGGGAGTTTTTTCCAGTTTAAGCAGTTACTTATCAAAAGAGGAATAAGTTTCTCTGTGTGCTGATGTGGACCATAATTATTAGTACAATTAGTAATGTTAACTGGTAATTTAAAAGTTTCTGCCCAAGCTCTCACTAAATGATCACTTGCTGCTTTTGAAGCCGAGTAAGGACTATTAGGTCTATAAGCGCTAAATTCTGTTGATTTATCGTCATCTAACTTTAAGGATCCAAATACTTCATCAGTTGAAACGTGCAAGAACTTAAATTTTTCCTTTTCTTCAAAGGACGAAGATAAATAAAACTCTAAGGTGGCGGAAAGCAGATTAAAAGTTCCAGTTATATTTGAATTTATAAAGGCCTCTGGAGAGGTTATAGAATTATCAACATGAGTTTCTGCCGCAAAATTCACTATCGATCTGGGTTTGTGCTTAGATAAAACTTCCTTAAGTAATGTTTTGTCGTTAATGTCCCCTTTAACGAAAAAATAATTTTTATTGTCTTCAATACTTGATAAGTTTTTTAAATTTGATGCATAGGTTAAATTGTCAAAATTCAATACGGACTCATTATTTTTTTTGATCCAACGTAAAATAAAGTTAGAACCTATAAAACCTGCACCACCAGTCACTAAAATCATGGTTATATATTATCCTGTAAAACTTTCTTTGTTTATTTCGCTTAAAACGCCTTTAAAAAAAGAAAAATATTTTGCTCTTTTTCTTTTTGAAAAAATTATTTCAATCGAAAATAATTGAACGAATGAAAAAATGAAATTTCTTGTTAATGGAAAATTTATTTTGTGTTTTTTTTGGGCATAAACCCTTGATTTGCCCATATGAAATCCCTTCAAGCTTGCTATTTCCGGACTACGGCCACTAGAGCTTCCTCCTTCATGAACCATTATCGCAGAAGGAATATTATACAAAGGTCCTATTGTATTTCTTAATCTTATAGAAAGATCATCGTCTTCATGAAAAAGAAAGATATTCTCATCGAATCCTCCAATTGACAAAAATTTAGTTTTTTCAATTAAAAAAGCTGAACCAGCTATTACTGTTACCTCAGAATCCTCGGTTGGCGGAACTCTTGACATCCAATCTTTTCGGTTCAAAAGAACTGACCTTCTTTTGAATGTTTGTTTTCCCTTAGAATCAAGTATTTTTGGAGAAAAAGCGCTAGCATTTTTATATTTTTGAGAAGCTTGATAAAGGTTTTCAATTGTTTTTTCTTTCAGAATACAATCTGGATTTACAAAAAAAAGATAATCTCTACTCGATGCTTTCGCACCTAAATTGCAAGCTGCTCCAAATCCTAAATTACTCTTAGGACTTAATATCTTTAAATGTGGCTTATTTGAAAATTCTTTCGTAGTTTCGAAGTCTTGGGAATTATCTACAATAATGATTTCGCAATCATCTGAAACATTTTTAATAAGCTTTTCCAGAGAACTTTTGCTTCTAAAACTTATCGTTACAAGAGTAATTCTCTCTTCAAAAGACATGTCTTTAATTCTTTTTAGTCCGCAAGGAAAGAATGAGAGAAATAATTAAGAAAATTAGAATGTATGGCACTCCTTCAGCTCCTGGAGTGACTCCATTAGTATAGTCAGGATTAAGAGATGGGAAAAAATCTGTTAAAGGATAAATACCTCTCAATCCCCACTCGAAGATGTTAATTAATAACATTAGAGGAATAAATCCCCTATATTTTATCAAAACCATAATGGTAAGGCCTGTCCTAATAACTTGTTCTAAACCCCAGAGAGAGAAAAATAGATAAATTAAATTCATCGGGTCGGGAGATCCCTTTATAGGCATCACATTCGCAATATCGTGCAGTCCAAACTCCCAAAAAAGTAAATGAATTGTGCTTCTCCAAATTAACAATCCTGTATACAAAATAAGTGCGTAAAAGGCTAAGATACTACCTTTGTATTCATTTGGATTTTCTGGAAAAATTTTACTTAACAAGCTCAACTAATTTATCCCCTCGGTCAACGAATTACAGTAAGATTTTATAATATCAGCTTTTGATTACCGAAATAGATTTCAATTTCTTTTAAGTTAGTTTTTTAAAAGCTTCTCGCAATTATTTTTTTTAAGAAATAAGTTCACTTTATTTTTTTCTTTATTATCTAATTTTTCAAATTCTTCATTAATCCAATTAAGACATTTAACTTGATAAGGAAAAGTTTGTTGAGTCCACTCAGAATCATCTATTAAAGCCTTCCAAGTTTTTTCATCTTTCAAAGTTGCTTCTTTGTTAGCTAATAGAGCAGGGGCATAAACCTTACCAATTTCTTTAAAAATATTACTAAGTGACTCAGGTACTTCGTCTAATATCCAATCTTGATCTGAAACTTCAAGGCCTGATAAATCTTCCATTAAACTGACCCAAGCAACTGTTCTTGGTGAAATCTCGTGAGCTATTTTCCTGGAGGTGGGATCGAATCCAACAAGCTGACTCAACTGTCCAAACATTGCAAAATCAGCTGAAGCTGGCCTTTTACCGAGCAAGAAAGGGAAAATAGAAAAATGTTTTTCTAATAAGCTTAAAAATCTTTTAAAACTTTTTTCAATGATTTCGGCAGTGATTTCACTAGAACCAACCACTCCTAATCTACTAACTTGTCTTTCAGAAATAAATTTTTTAAATGAAGCCAACGAATCTTCATCAAGATTCACGATTTGATTTAATGGCAAAAGTGTTCCGGCATTGTCAATATCCTCATCGAAATGCCATCGATAATGAAACATGTACTTTGTTACCCATTCATCAGCAAAATCTTCAAGAAGATAATTTAAAAAGCTTAAAAATTTATCTTTAGGAATACATTTTCTGATTTCAAATTCTGTTTCGAAGCGTCTTATGAGAGGCGTTGAATCTGTATAGGCCTTCAATTCTCCAGTTTCATCGGGAAGAAGAAAAGTTGGTTGAAGATTTGGTTTTGCAGGTTCAATGTTTAAATGAGATAAAGATCCATTGGTTAGTAATTCTTCCGGGTTGCCCCAAATGACCTTGTAAGGTATTTGTCTATATCTCATCAAAGCAATCATCTTCCTAGTGTAAGGAGATGGTGGACTGCCTATAAAAGTAATTCGAGTGTTTTCACTCATGATTTTTTGTCTCGATGTTTAACTGCCCTTTTAATCCTGCAGTACGATGCACAGATATCTCTGCATATTCAGGGCTCATCATCATTTCGAGCATTTTTCTTCTACTGGGGTACTGAGCTATTGCAACTGTATCCCATAATTCTTCAACTTCTCCTAACATCAACCTGCTTACTTCTGCGCCAAATAAAACTTTCCCGCCGGTGTTCTCAACCAATTTAGCGACTGCTAAAGCATATATTTGATAGGCTTCTCTACCCGTGAGATCTGTTGTTCTGCCATCCTCATACTCAGCTTTATCCTTGAATTTTAAAAGATTGAGCATTGAAATTGGACTGTCTATATCCCCTTCTACGAAACCTTTCATCTGCTCTTCCGATGGAATAACTTTGTTCTCTACTTTCATTTTCTCTCCTGCTGCTTAATAAAATTTATCAAAAGCTCTGATAATTCTTTGGGTCTAGTCCATTGATAAAAATGACCCCCACCAATATGTTCAGCACTTTTGGCATTTGGACACATATTTAAAACATCTCGCTCTATTCCATTAGTAACAGGATCATCTCCAGCAAAAACACTTAAAAAAGGTTTGTCCCAATGCTTGAAAACGTCCCTAGCGATTCTTTGGGCTTCCAAGGACTCATCGGGAATTGTTGGAACGTGACTTGGCATGGCTCGAGGACCCATTTTGTATTTATCATTTGGGAAAGGGGCATCGTAAGCCTTAGCTAGTTGTGATTTAAAAGGAAAATAGTTACTTATCCCTAGATTAACGAAAGCCAGATATAAAAGTCTTTGAATTGTTGAAGGCTTACCCATACTTTGCTCCATCAGAAAACCTATTGGTAAATCAACTGTATCCCAACAAAATTTTTGCCAATACATAAATTTCAAAGCTGGATGAGTTTTTTTACTATCCATTTGTCTTACTTGCTTAAACATTGTAATTGGAGAGAGTTTTAAATTACTTTCTCTAAAACTGTTTACCTTGTCTACTACATCAAAAGGTACGTCTGGATTGTAAGGCAGTCCTGTATTTCCCATGGCTACTTTATTAAAGCGATCAGGTTCATTTGCGACCATCCTCAACCCAATCAACCCTCCCCAGTCTTGACCAAAAAAAGAAATATTTTTAAAGTCATTTGTTTTTAGCCAATTAGTCATCCAATCTACTTGTCTCTGAAAACTATAGTCCTCTCTTGCAGCGGGTTTGTCAGATTTTCCGTACCCTGGAAGATCTGGACAAATTACTCTAATTCCAGCATCAGAAAAAAATGGAATCATCTTTGTATACAGGTAACTCCAAACAGGTTGTCCATGCATGCATAAAATAATAGGTCCATCCTCAGGGCCAACATCAATATGATGAATCCTCAGCTCTGAATCATCATGAGTCGAAATTGTTGTATAACAAGGTTCGTAAGGATAATCCTTTAGATTAGCAAAGGATTTTTCGGGGGTTCTTAAAATTTCCATTCATCTCCTAAGAATTTTTGACAAATAACTGTCAATTGATAGAGTAATTCAAAATTTATGTTTAGGTTTATAAAATATTCTATATCAATATTTATAGTTTTAACTATTTTAGTTTTCACTTTGCTGAGAATACCTTCAATACAAGATAGCATTATAGATTTTGCCATTGCCCAACAGATAAATGCTGAATCTCCCTTAACAACAGAAGATGCCTTAAGCGCAATTGTTTGCGGCTCTAGGTCTCCTTTGCCAAATCCTGACAGAGCTGAAACTTGTATCCTCGTTAAGGCAGGAGAAAAAGTTTTTATAGTCGATACGGGTGATGGAAGTGCGAGTAATTTGAGAACTTTTGGAATACCCTTTGAATTCGAAGCAATTTTAATTACGCATCTACATTCTGATCATTTTTCAGATTTGCAAGACTTTCACTTGGGCAGCTGGGTATCTGGACGGAATGAAAAATTAAAAGTTTTTGGTCCTGAAGGAATAAAAAAAATAACAGATGGGTTTGAACAGGCTTATGCATTGGATGCTCAATATAGATTCGATCATCACGGTGATTCCGTACTTGTCAAAAGCGCAAACGGTTATGAAGCTATTACAATCTCCCCTAGTGAATCTCCTTTTTACGATGACGGAGATCTTAAAATAACTGCATTTTTGGTGGAACACGAACCTGTGAGCCCTTCACTTGGTTTTAGATTTGATTACAAGGGAAGATCCATAGTGTTTAGTGGAGACACTATCTATAGCGAAAATCTTCTCAAATATGCTAAAGACGCAGATGTATTATTTATGGAAGCCCTCTCGATGGACTTAATTAGCCGATTACAAAAAGCGCAAGAATCTATTGGCAATGAAAGGAATGCAAAAATTATGTTCGATATACAGGATTATCATATCTCTCCTAAAGACGGAGCTAGATTGGCAAAAAAGGCTAATGTGAAACACTTGGTGTTTTATCACCTAGCCCCAGCACCTGTTATTTCCCTTATGGCTGAAGTATTTACCAGAGGAGTAGATGAAATTTTTAGTGATTTTACTCTAGCTGATGATGGCACTCATGTTGTGCTTCCGAAAAGTTCAAAAGAAATAAAAATTTCTAGTATTAACTAACCTTCACTATTTTCTTCATCGTCCATTTCTTTCCAGACTTCCTCTAAAACTTTTCCAGAAGTAACTGCATTTGGCCAGCCCGCATAGTGAGCTAAATGAAAAATTATTTCTTCTATTTTTTCCTTACTTAAACCTAGATTTCTAGCTCCACGAAAATGTAAACGCAATTCGTTTTCTCTATTCAAAGCTATCAATCCTGCTAGAGTTATCATACTTCTTTCTTGAATTTCTAAGCCGGGCCTTGTCCAAACTGTTCCAAATAAATTTTCTATAGTATGAGATCTAAAATCTGTAGAAAAACTTCCTTCCGCTTTGTGTAGAAAGTTTAATTTTTTTAAAATTTCAGTTCCCTTCTTTAATCTTTTTTCATCGCTTTCAAAAGACATAATCTTCTCCTATTTTAATAAAAACCAACCAATGTCAACTAACATGATCATAGTGACTATAAGACCCACCAGATAAAATAAACTACGAAAGCTTGGATTTTTTCTCGTTGCAATTGAGTAGTAAACGGCCGTATAGATGTATCGAGCTAACACATAGACCAATACCAATCTCGCAAGTCTCAGCGGGTCCATGCTTAGCAAAATACTTATTATTGCCGCTCCTAAAAACGGAACAATATTTTCTAAAGAATTTTTAAAAGCTCTGTCACTTCGAAAAACAAATGATTCAGGTCCTAAGTCAGAGTTTAAAATTCCAGGCGTATACTTTTTTTGAGATCTTGAAGCGCCCATAGCTATAATAGCTTCTATAACTACCAAACTAAGAAGAGCCCAAATTCCAAAAAAACTTAAATAGTAGACTTCAAACATTAATCTTATTTTAAAATGGTCAGAGAGCTTTTACTTGATTTAACTCTATCAAACTTTTAGCTGAAGCTATCAAGGCTTCCTCACCTGATCTGGGCTCCCAGCCCAATAAATTTTTTGCCTTAGAATTATCTAACTGTTTCGTTCTGCCGAGCTGCTCAGCAATAAAACCAGCTGTTTTACTAAAAATTCCCAGAAACTTTATCAGTAAGTCCGGAGCCGTTCTTTTAGGCAATCTCTTTTTGTATTCTGGAATAGCCTCCCTGAGGATTCTTGTCCATTCAGGCATACTTAAAGTATTAGCACTCGCAATGAATCTATTGCCAGGCGCTTTATCGGAAGTCATCGCGAGGACGTGTAAATCAGCAACATCGCGAACATCTACCATTCCAAAGCTAATTTTAGGGACTAGAGGAAGAGCTCCATTTAATAACATTTGAATTGACTGGACGCTTGATCCGATATCTGATTCAAGAATTGGCCCAAGAACCCAAGAGGGATTAATAACAGCTAACTCCAAGTTTGAATCTACATTTTCGACAAAATCCCAAGCTGCTTTTTCTGCATAAGTTTTAGATTTACTATACGCTGAGCAATCCTGAGCTTCTGGATTTGTCCAATCATTCTCGTCATAACTTGATTTTTCTTCACCGTTTAAAATTGCAGCCACCGAAGAAGTTAAAACTACTCTTTCGACTTTAGCTTTAGAAGCAGCTTTCAGAACCCTTAAAGTGCCTTCACGGGCTGGAGTTATTAACTCATTTTCATCTTTAACGTCTAAGGAAACAGGTGAGGCCACGTGAAGAACATATTTACATCCAGAAACTGCATCATCCCAACCTTCATCTTTGGTAAGATCGGCACTTGTCCATTCGACTTCAACTCTATTTAATCTTTCATGTTGCGAGCCAGCTTTGTTTAAAATTTCATTTAAATCAGTAACTCTATCTAAATTTCTGACGGTAGATTTAATTTTATAGCCTGCGGCAGCAAGCTTTAAAATACAGTGGGTTGCGATAAATCCTGAGCCGCCAGTTACTAAAACCGTTTCATTTTCATTAGTCATTACATTTCCTCAAATCTTTTGAAATAAAAAGGTAAATCTATCACTTTCTCCGATTTCCAGATACTTCTCCTGGTCTACCTCTTTGAGCCTCATTACTGGAGGCAGGGTCCATACCCCCTTTGGATGATCTTTAGTATCTTTAATATTCGAGTTTACTTCACTTTTGGAAATCAATTTAAAGCCGTATTTTTCTATATATTCGATGGCGTAATTCTCAGTTACATACCCGGTTTTTTTCATATCTTGAACCGAAGTATTCTCTTTGGCCCTGTGTTCGACGACTCCGAAAATCCCTCCTTCCTTCAGTGATTGGTATGTATTTGTCATGATCAGATCCCAACTAGGCCCAATCCAATTGTGTAAATTTCGAAAAGTTAAAATGGCGTCTACTGAATTTTCTTCAGAATACTTAGAATTTAAAGAAACTACTTTAACTCGATCATAAATTGAATTACTGGAAAGCTTTTTTTCAAAACTATCTCTGATTCTCTTAGCAAACCCTCCCATTGAGGGATCGAAATGAGCAGCAATTAGCTGCCCATCTTCTCTTAGATAGCTAGCTAGTATTTCTGTGTACCATCCTCCTCCTGGAGAAAGTTCAACAACTTTCATGTTGGGCTCTATTCCAAAAAAAGACAGAGTTTCATAAGGATTGCGATGAACGTCTCGCGCGATACTTTTATTTGATCTTACGTCACTCTCTACAGCATCTTTCAATGGATCTGCTATAGCAAGGGGATTTAAAAATAAAATTAAGAAAAATATTAAATACTTTTTTTTCATAAATTAACTCTCCAATGATCTTTTCTCTGTTCTATAGAAGAAAAAGAAAGAAAGTGTCGCTAATGCACAGATTATATGCCACAAGGCGTGCGGTTGAATAATAGAATCAGGATAGCACCACTCGGAATCCGGATTAACTATTAAGTTTCCCTGGAGCCAGATCGTAAAGGCTAAAATATAAAAGAAACATCCTGCAAAAAACCAAGGATTATATTTTCTGAAACTGTCGGGTTTCCTTGTTGCTATCAAGCCGGGCAACCAAAAAAATAGAGTCCACCAAAAATCTTGGATATTTATCACAACCTCATAAGGAGAAGTGCCAAACAACCAAAGCACGGCGTAACCTACAAATCCCGAGAAAAATCTCATTGAAGCAGAATAAAAATTGTATAGAAATTCAGAAATTATCCACAAACCTATGGATAATCCAAATAGACTAAAATCTATTCCGAGGTCAGAACCAAAAAACCAACTCAAGAAAGAAAATAAAAACAAGATTACAAAGTAAGCTGATAAGAATTGGTTTTCACTCCACCCATTTAAAATTTTAAAATTTAGAAGCCAGGGAATAATTATGTAGGCCACCATGCTTACGTTATCAATCCATTGTCCCCACTCCGTGTGAGTTCCATGCATCATTAATGAACCGGGACCTAAAAAGATTGAGGCTGAAGCATAAAGGACTGATATTGAAGTAAATCCTATGAAAAAATTTTGACCTGTTACCTCTTCTCTTGAAAGAATCCAGACCATAAAAATTCCTGTCAGGATGAATCCTATATTGCTGAGCGCGTTGGAAGGCTCTCTAAAATACCCAGAACTTATTCTTTCACACCATCTAGAAATGTCTCCAATTTGATAGCCAGATTCAACAGATAACATTATTCCTGAGTAAGCAAATAGAAAATAAATGAGAAAAAAGGCAGCAACCGCAGAAATAGCTATCGTGACAGCGTAATTTTTTAACATCTTAAGACCAACTTATCCTTGAAAAAGCTCCCGTGGAGCAGTAAAAGATATCTCTATTATTGCCAGGAGTCAAAAACATACCATTGGCCAAAGTAGAATTCACATCGACTTGACTTAATATTTCTCCAGAAAGAATATCCAGAACAACGATTTGATCTCTGCCTTTTTCGTAATGATTAATAACTAGTTCCCGGCTTTCTGGAAAAACTACAGGTTGCATTGTTGCTCGTAGGTCTACCTTCCAAGAAACTTCCAATTCCTCTTCAGAGTATGAAATACCGGCAATGCCTCCATTAATGCTATCCCAGGCAACACACATATTAAGTTCGGGGATATTTACTGGAGGAGCAATTATTCCTCCTCCGTCTTTGGCAAAAGGTTCAATGAAATTTAATTCGCCTGTAGCTAGTGAAATTCTTATTAGTCTTTGCTTACCTTTCCAAGGTGCTGGCGAGCGCCAGCTTAGAGATTGATATTCTTTAAACCTTCCATTCGGGTGGACGCCGTAAATTGATCTGACAGAATCAATGTCTCCATTGTCCATGATCCAAATGTAGTCATCTGAAATGCATCCATCCCAAGCCAAGCCTTGATTTCCATTCAATTCTCTATACCTTGGAGCCCAATCATCTTCAACTTCCAGATCTTCTTTTGAAACTCTTATCTTCCAAATTTTTTCTATGCCAGGGACAAAAATAAATTCGCCGTCACTACTTAAATCTGATGCAATTCTTCCCATTGACCCTTCAGGTAATGATAAAGGAGCATCGAGTGTTTCTAATGTATTTGGATCAAGTCTAGTTATAGAAGAATTTCCTTGCCTCTCCAATCTGCAATCTTTTGTCACAATGGTTCCATCTGATAGAACCAATAATCCATTGTGGGCTCTATCAATAGGTAGTTTCGTTTCTTTTACAATTCCGCAATTTCTATCCAAAGAGTGCATGTAATTTCCGTTAACTTTAATAATGTTTCCATTTTCGTGCGCAGCTATTGCTCCACACCAAACATGTCCCCCGCAAGGCAATTTAGGGCTTTCGCTCAAAATTTCTAATGTAATTGGATCAAATTTCTGCACCCATCCATATGGCTCTGGCCCAAAAAAATACGGCATTGTTCCGCCTAAATAAAATTCACCTGCATCCCTTTTAATCACCATAACATTCCATTTATCTGAAGAAACGGTTTGCACTTCTGCAACTGCATTTTCAGCATTTAATCGTCCCTTCGATGATTTTTGTCTTCTATTTCCTCCACATTCGACTGGCCAAGAAGATTTGAAGTAACCGGGTTGGAATTTTTCTCTGTCTATCATTGATAATCAAAATTTTAACAATATTAAGAAAGGTTTAAGAATTAAAATTCATATAAATAAATGCAATAAATTTATTCTCTTTATTTTGTGTCTGTGAGTTTAATATCCTCACATGAAACACAATTGGAAAATTAGTTTAATTTTTGCCGCCCTGCTAACGATATTTGTTGCGTATCCAGCATACTCAGTTAAATACGACAAAAGCAACCCCACTAAAATGTATTCAAAGGCTTATAAAATGATTGATAAGGGTCAATTTTCTAAAGCTCGAAAAATTTTGAAAAATTATACAAAATCTGAACCAAACGATTCAGACGGTTGGACTCTACTAGCTTTTACTTATAGGAAGCTCGAAAATTACCAGGCATCAGAAGAATCCTATGTGAAAGCTTTGAATATAGATCCAGATAATAAATCAGCTTTGGAATACCAGGGAGAGTTATTTGTAGAAACTAATCGTTTAGATCAGGCAAATATGAATTTGGCAAAACTTCAAAAACTATGTCCCGAATCTTGTACAGAACTTGAGAAATTAGAGAGCTACATAACGAATTCAACAAGTAAATCTAATATTTAATTTATAGAATTAAAAAAAATATTAGTTATCTTTTAAGAGAAAATTAAGAGCTTCCTCAAACCTTTTTCCAAAATCCTCAGGGTTATGTCCAAAACCATCGAATACTAAACTTTTAAAGCTTAGATCGTTAGAATAGAAGAGTTCGTCTATTTTATTTTGAGGTTCTTCATAAAATTGATCAAGACTTTCGGTACCTCGATCGAAGTAAACCCTTTTATCTTTTAACACGTCAAGATTTTCTGTTATGTAAGAATAAATTGCTTCTGTCGTGTATGGGTCGCCAAAAAATTTAATCTCGCTTCTAAAGGGAAGTAAAACGTAATCCAATGGCCTTATGCCTATCCAGTGGGTTGAAACAGATGCTGCAAATCCAAACCGATGGGGTAACTCAATTAAAGCGTTTAATGAAATTAGTCCGCCCATACTTGATCCAAGTATCCCTAAATTTTTTGAATTCAAATCTCTTTCAAACTTTACTTCTAAGTAAGGAATTAATTCTTCTTCTAAGAATTTTAAGTAATTAAACCTTTCAACATCTACAAAGTTTCTATAAGCAAATCTCCTGAATCCAAAACCAAAATAGCTAATTACTTCCTTTGGAAAATATTCAGCATATCTCCTAGATTCATCAATGAACTCTCCTCCATTTGAGCCTGCAGCATTTTCTATGCCAATAATAACAACATTAGGTAGTCGATTTTTTTCATGAAGAGATTGAAGCGTTTCGTCTATACCCCATTCTTCTTTAACCCAATTTATTTCGCCGTCAAAAAGGTATTGGCCGTCTTGGGCAATTATAAAAACGGTATTCTGGTCAATTTTATTTTTGTCAGGGTAATAAATCGACAATTTTCTCTCACCCAAAAAATTAGATTGCAATACTTCTTTAGAAAGCGTTCCAAAAGATACTTCTTCGGCAAAAACAAAAATAGTTTCAAAGCTGCAGGCGCAAATCACTAGGATTTTTAAAATACTTCTAATCAATTTTCTTTAAATTAAAACGAGATTCAAGCAATCCTGATGAGTCTTCCTTTTTCAAAAATTTTCTCAAAATATGTAGGTATGGATAAATTTCTTGTTTTATAGGCCCAGTCCATTTCCAAAGTAAAAATTCGACTGCGCTAACTTCCTCCGCTGAACCAGTAAAGCTTGCATCCAATTTAAATAAATTTGAAACCTTTTCAAATTGCTCTGGAAGTCCAGCATTTTCGAAAAGAGAATGAACCTCTTCTTGTCGATGAAAAACTTTATTGGCTAAAGCTTCTAAGCAAAACTTATCTACATTTAACAAACCTGTTCCATTTATCATGATTCCCTCTAGGCTTTCTAATTTAGATTGATCGTCTTCATCAAACGCTTCAATCACTACTTTTGGTAGGCAATAGTCGTTGGCATAAAAGTTATCCCAAACGATTAATTTATGATTCAGTGCACCCTTCCAGCTCTCGATAGCTTCTTCGGTATAACTGGAAGATACAACCTTGGATCCTGTCCAAAAAATTGGGATTTCTTTATCTAAATTTTTCGATAATTCTTTTAAATAAATACTTTCTAACAAATTTGGTTTTGCCAGTTGCTCGCAGTACTCAGAAGGTACGCAAAAAAAGTTAATGTCTTTGAACTTATCATTGCATCTATTCAAAATCTCAGCATGCTTCTCTCCATTTTGCTCTTCAAAAAGGTCATCAAAAAGAATCACTACATCTAAAATCTCCAATTGCCTAGATTCAGAAATTTTCCTAAAGAGCTCATCATAAGAGTTTTTAAAATCTATTCCTGGTGAAATTCCAAACAAAAATTTTACTTCGTTTGCTCTACAACTTTTGCTGAATTGACTTAGCCCTTTTTTTATCGATTCTGGATAAGGCTCCTTCCAATTTAATCGATGGTAGGGATCTTCTTTAGGACAATAAAAATAAGTATTTAATTTTTGATTAACTATCTGCTGTAAAATTTCTTCTCGCTCATTCCATGAGAGCAGCTTCCCAAAATAACCTTCTATGTAACCATTGAGTTTCATAATCTGTCATTTGACGGTTTTTCTTGTCCAAAACTTGGTCATATTTTTAGTCGTATCGTCCTTGACAATAAAATGATGGTACAAAGCAGCTAATATATGCACCACAATCAACGCGATAATCGCATTTGTCGCAAACTCGTGGACAGCCCTGATCAAATTAAACATATTAGAATTATCTACCTCTGACGATAAATTTAATGCACCAAAGACAACTATTGGATCACTTGTGAAATTCGCAGAAGCAATTCCAGTAACAATTAATAACCCCATTAAAAAATACAAGCCGTAATGGCCAGTCTTTGCCATAACAACCTGCCAACTAGGCATCGATTCTGGTAAGCTCGGAGCGCCATATAAAAATCTAAGAAATATTCTCAAGATAAATAAGAAGGTTACTATAAGCCCGGCAGTAGCATGATCGACTCTAGATTCTAGACGATCCCAGAGCTCCATGTCCCCGCCAAATTTTTGAGCGACATTTAAATCCAACATGATGACGATTGCCATCAACCAGTGAATAACTTTTTGCGCTCTAAGATAATCTATCATTTGTTAAACCTATTCTAGCAAATTCTTTTTATATTCTTATAAGGCGATTTTTAAATATTTTAAAGTAATATCTTTGTCCCCTATGGATGTAATAGTTTTGCAAAGAGACCTGAGGCTGCTTGACAACCCAGCTTTGTATTATGGTTCTAAAAAAGAAAATTATTGCGTCGTTTACGTTTATGATAAAAATTACTGGCAATCTTATGGGAGGTCCCCGAGGCAATTAAAATTTGCTGTTGATTGTCTAAAAGAGCTTAACGAAAATCTAAAAAACCTAAATTCTAAGGTTTTTATCTTCGAAGGTTCTTTCGAAAAATTAAGTATTTTTTTAAATAAAGAACTACCCCATTCAAAAATTCATCTCAACCACTGCACTGATAACCTTTATCATCGTGAAGACTTAAAGAAATTTTTAAATAATTTCGAAAGTGAAGCTGTAGCAATATATGACAATTTTGGTCTACAACTCCATCAATTTGACAGAGACAATTGGTCAAATGATTGGAATAAAATAATGAATAAACCTTTATTAGATCTTCCAAGTAATACCAATTTTGTAAAGAAATTACCGCTTTTAAGTTTTGAAGATTTTGAGCAAAGTTTAAAAATTAATAATTCTTCTCTAAACAACATACAAAAAGGTGGGGAAAAATTAGCTTCTGTCTTACTCAACTCTTTCTTTGAATATCGAGCGGATGGATACAGTAAAAAAATGTCTTGTCCAAAAGAAGCAGAAGCTGCTTGTTCTAGACTCTCTCCTCATATAGCTTTTGGATCAATTTCGATTAGAAAAATCTATCAAGAATTAAATAACGTTTTAATCTTCTCGCCTTATAAAAAAGATCTTTTGTCTTTTAAAAAAAGACTCCATTGGCATTGTCACTTTGTGCAAAAACTTGAAACAGAACCAGAACTTGAATTTAGATCCATGCATCCCTTTTGCGACGAATTGAGGACAGAAGAGGACTCTGAACTAATAGAAAAATGGATAAAAGGCCAAACCGGGTTTCCTTTTTTAGATGCGTGTATTACTTACTTAAATACCAATGGATGGATAAATTTTAGGATGCGAGCGATGATAATGTCATTTGCTAGTTACAATCTTTGGCAGCCATGGCAGAAAACTTCACCTTTGCTTGCAGAGCTCTTCACAGACTTTGAGCCCGGAATCCATATCAGCCAAGTTCAAATGCAAAGTGGCGTTACTGGTATCAATTTACCTAGAATCTATTCAGTCTTCAAACAAAGTTTGGATCAGGACTCAACTGCTGAATGGACTAAGAAAATGATCCCACAACTTGAAAATGTTGAAATCGAACTGATTCACAACGCTGAATTAAAAGACATTTACTACGATCAAATTGTCGATCCAAAACTCTCTGCAAAAAAAGCTAGAGATACAGTTTGGGCAATGAGAAAAAATAGTGACTTTAAAAAAATTGCTCGAGAAGTCTATCTTAAGCACGGAAGCAGAAAGAAACAGCAATTTAGCCGCGTTTCAAATTGAATTTACGAAAGATCGATAGAAAACTTTTTTAAAGTTTCCAAATCAACAAGTTCCAAAATTTTTTGATTACTTTTTCGTAAAAACAATTTTGGTGCTTTGTCGTATTCAAAAGCTTCTTTCCACCTTTCAGCACAGATACACCAATGATCCCCCTCTTTCAAACCGGGGAAATTAAATTCAGGTTTTGGAGTCGATAAATCATTACCTCGTAATTTAGAAAACTCTAAAAAATCTTCAGTCATTTGTGCACATACTACGTGCAGCCCTCTATCCATTTCGTCTGTTCGGCAAAAACCGTCACGAAAAAACCCGGTTATTGGATTAGCACAACACTCTTCTATAGGCTCTCCAAAAATATTTAATTGTTCCATCTTTCTAAATAAAAATTATTAAAGAAATATTTCCAAACAAAACTAAAAGAGTTAGAGAGACACTCACAAAATGCAACCGATTGAATGACGTAGTATTTCCTTCATCTCTCGCTCTATTAGTCATTGGGACTAAATAGTAACAAGTTGTCATTAGAACGACCGTACTCAATGGAATTAAAGTTGTCATCAAGTTATTACTGAATAAAGATATAAGAAAAGAAAAAAGCCCAATTAAAGCTATCGTAAAAAATAATTTTGGAAATATACTCCTCAAAAATGGGCCTGCCTGATCTTCTGGAATTACTTTAAAAACTGTAGGAGCGACTAGGGCAGACTGAAAAATTATCATTCCTGAAATTAATCCTGATAAGAAAACTAAAATAGAGTTCATTGTTAAATTATCTGGTCAAAAATCTCTAAGTTAGGGGGCCCTAAGTACAAGTCTCGATGAATGCCAGCGTTTTTATGAGCAAGTTTAAAAGCTACAGATTTGGTCCAATCAATAAATGCGTCTTCGCTCTCCCAAATACTATGAGAAGCATAAAGCGAATAACTTTCTGTTTCCGCACCTTTAAGTAAGTTAAATTTAACGAAGCCTTTTACTCCTTCTAAATGAGTATCTCTCTCTTTCCAAACCTTCTCAAATTCTTGTTCCTTACCTTTCACGATTTTAAATCTATTCATAGCTAAAAACATTCTGCCCTCCTTAAAAAACCTTTAATTTTATTTTCCTGAGAATTTAGGTTGTTTTTTTTCTACAAAAGCTTTTACGGCGTTTTTGTGATCCGTTGTTTGTCCACAGTGCACATGATGTGTCGCTTCAAGATCAAGGCACTCATCGACGTCGCCATTCATTGCTCGATTTAGATTCTCTTTCATATACCTAAAAGCAACCGATGGCCCGGCAGCAAGCTGTTCTGCAATTTCTTTTGTTTTGGCTTCTAGACTTTCTGCGTCTACAACCCAATTAGTTAGCCCAAGATTCAAAGCTTCTTCCGCTGAAACTCGGTCCGAGAGAAAATATAATTCTCTTGCTTTAGCCGAACCGATAAGCTGAGACATAAAATATGTTCCGCCGTAATCTCCAGAAAATCCAACTTTAGCAAAAGCTGTTGTCATAAATGCAACTGATGACATAATTCTCAAATCACAGGACAAAGCGTAGGACAATCCAGCACCAGCAGCAGCTCCTGAAAGCGAGGCAATCGTCGGTTTCGGCATTTTGTAGAGCTTGCCTGAAGTGCCGCGTTGATTATCTCTTTGTCTATGAATGGCTTTATCAATTGTATCTTCTCCGCCATTTCCCTCATTCTTTGCATTCATGCCCTTCACATCTCCACCGGCACAAAATGCATTGCCAGCGCCTGTTAAAACAATGCACCTAACTTCTTCATTCAATTCAAACTCAGCAATTTTTTCTTGCAGAGCTCCATTCATTTCAGAAGACATTGCATTCCTTGCTTCAGGTCGATTCATGGTCAAGTAACCAACGTTATTTTCAATTCTTGCAAGAAGATGTTCTGTTCCCGTGTCTAGATTTTTCATTTGTTCCTCACTAGTTTTTTATTTGTTATTCTACAAAGATTATGAGATTAAGACAGTTAGTATTTGTATCCAAAGAAAGAGATGAGCTATCTAGAAAGATATGTAACATTTTCGATCTCAAAGAAACTTTTCATGATCCAGGGTTAATAAATTTTGGCCTAGAAAATGTTTTGATCCCTCTTAATGACACCTTTTTTGAAATAGTAATGCCTGTGAAGGAGAACACCACTGCAGAAAGATTTTTTGATAAAAGAGGTGGTGAGGGAGGGTATATGATTATTGTTGATGTTGAAAATTTTGAAAGTGAAAATGAAAGAGTAAAAAAAACTGATATAGAAATTGTTTGGAATGGTGAAAGAAATGAAGAAGGAATTCATGCGAGAACTATACACCTTCATCCTAGGCAGGTAGGTGGCGCTATCCTTTCTCTAGACAAGATGATACCTGATGAAGCTTGGTTGTGGGCTGGTACAAGCTGGAAAAAGGACATAAATAAATCTTTAGTTAATTGTCTGTCTGGTGTAATTCTTCAATCAACGGATCCAGAAATTCTTTGTTCGAAGTGGGAAAAAGCGCTTGGAAAAGAAAGAGCGATAGGAGATGAATTAACTATTCCTTTAAAAGAATCAAACATAAGTTTTATACAAAAAGATGATGGAAGGGGTGAAGGTATCTATGCCTTCGTATTGAAAGCTTTGGATAAAGAAAAAATTATAGAAAACGCCAAAAAAAATGATGCTTGGAAAGACGAAGAGATTTATGTTGGTGGCGTAAGAATAATATTGGAGTAAGCTTCAAAAAGAGCCGCTTCGTGTCTTTGTGTTAGGTGGTCCAAAGAAATGTAAGCAAAATTCTTTAAAATTTTTAGCAGCTCTCATATCCTTTATCATCGAAATCCAACCCATAAAAGTAATTCTTATAGGATTAAAAGTATTCACATTATTGACGAGTCCGAAAGTAACAGGAGCTTTTTCAGGTTCAAAAGTGCCAAACATTTTGTCCCAAATGATAAATAAATTGCCGTAATTCTTGTCTATGTATTCTGGATTAGATCCATGATGTACTCGATGATGAGAAGGCGTATTAAATAAATATTCTAAAGGCCCTAATTTATTCACAATTTGAGTGTGTCCTACTATGCCCCAAAGAGTGCTTATAACTCCAGCTACAGCAATAATGGTCGGATCAAATCCCATCAATGGCATGACCATAAAAAAAGGAACTTTTGATAGTGGGCCAAACCAAGCCTGCCTAAAAGAGACAGCAAAATTCATTTCTTCACTAGAGTGGTGGCTCATATGGATTGCCCAAAGGAATCTAACCCTATGAGACAATCGATGATAAACGTAAAAAATTAAATCTATTAAAACAAAAGTCAAAAGCCACATTGCCCAAAGTGGAAAAATGCTTGTTAAATCTATGACTCTAAATTGATATAAGTAAAAGTGAAATGCCAAAATTAATCCCTTTACAGAAAAACTCATCAAAATATTTCCTGTTAAAAGACCAGTGGTGCATAAAGTATCGCCTTTTTTGTACCATGCTTTGTTTCTTAAATTAGAAATAAAAACTTCAAATAAAATCATCGAAAGAATAATTGGCGCTCCGATTGCATACACTTCATTTACTGTCAGAGAAGTCATGAAAGAATTATATTTACAAAAACTTACTAAACAAATTAATCATGACTTTTTATTTATAGGTTAGAATTTATCTATGAGAGCAGAAAAGAAGCTGAACTTAGAGATTTATAAAAATCTTAAATCTTCTGATGCGCCAGATGAATTCCATCATGTAGCATTTAAAACAATGAACTTCGAATTAATGATAGATTTTTATTCCAAACTTTTTGGCTGTGAACCTCTTTACGAGAGTCCTGAACTTACCTTCTTAGCATTTGATGATGAGCATCACCGGGTTGCGATAGCTAATACTTCTAAGGTTTACGACCAATTGAGCTTCATCCCAAAACAAATAATGAGATTTAAAAACTGGCTTAATTCTTCCACACCCTCGATTGTTGGCCTTGATCATATTTCATACAAGCTAAATCCGATTGAAAAATGGTTCGATTTTTACTTTTCTGCTAAAGAAAAGGGCCTACTACCTTATTGGACGATAAACCATGGTTGGATAACAGGAATGTACTACAAAGATCCAGATGGAAATCTGGTAGAGATATTTTTTGAACACTTTCGTTCTGCTGAAGAATTTAAAAAAAATATTGCGCCAGATTTTTCTGACGAACCTGTCGGGACAAATATGGACGTAGAAACACTTTACGAAATGTTCAAAAGTGGCGCTTCCTTCGAAGAGTTAATCAGAAAAGGAAATACTGTACCAAAAGGAAAAAAACCTGTTTTCGGTATGGAAGCTGTAAGAAATATGCGTAAGAAGTTTAAGTAAGCTTATGGCTTTCTAATGTCTTCAACAAGATCATAAACTCTTTGTGGTGGAGCTTTAAAAAATGCCGAAACAAAGATCGCTGTCCCAAAATTTATAAACATTCCCAAGAATCCAAAGCCTTCAGGCGAAATTCCAAAAATCCAATTCTCCGCAGTATTCAGTTCGGGATTAATAAATTTAAAAAAAATTATATAACTTGAAGTGACTATTAAACCAGAAAGCATTCCAGCAATTGCGCCCTCTTTATTGAGCCTTTTATAAAAAATTCCTAAAAATAATACTGGAAATATTGTAGAAGCTGCTAAACCGAAAGCAAATGCAACTACTTGGGCAACAAATCCCGGAGGATATATCCCAAAGACACCTGCAACAATAATTGCAACTGCTGCTGCAGTCCGAGCAAATAGTAACTCTTGCCTGTCATTTATCTTTGGCATCAGAGTCTTTTTCATCAAATCATGAGAGATTGAAGCAGAAATAACCAACAAAAGGCCCGCCGCAGTAGAGAGTGCTGCTGCCAAAGCTCCTGCCGCCACCAAGGCTATTACCCAATTTGGTAATTTTGCAATCTCAGGATTTGCCAAGACCATAATGTCTCTATCGATGTAGACTTCGTTAGGATTGCTGAGATCGTTTTCATTTGTGACTAGACGTTGACCGTAAGAGCCTATCTTATCGTTGTAATTTGGTTTGGCACCCTTCAACGCAGTTCCGCTTGAATAGTTTATCTTTCCGTCATCGTTTTTGTCGGTCCATACAATGAGGCCAATTTGTTCCCAATTTTTAAACCAATTTGGAGCTTCGTCATAATTTACTTCCTGGACTGATTCTATGAAATTTACTCTAGCAAATGCAGACACTGCTGGAGCGGTTGTGTAAAGCAAGGCTATAAAAACCAAAGCATAGCCAGCAGATTTTCTTGCATCGCTAACTTTAGGGACAGTAAAAAATCTTACGATTACATGGGGCAATCCCGCGGTTCCAAACATTAATGCAGCTGTAATGAAAAATACATCAATTGTACTTTTTGAATTAGAAGTATACGGATCGAATCCCAGCTCAAAATGGAGTTGGTCAAGTTTATCTAATAAATAGACTGAGGAGCCATTGATTTGGTCACCAAACCCTAATTGAGGAATGGGATTGTTTGTAATGAGTATAGAAATAAAAATTGCGGGAACCATGTAGGCAAAAATAAGTACGCAATATTGTGCAACTTGAGTATAAGTAATTCCTTTCATACCGCCCAAAACAGCATAGAAAAAAACTATACCCATTCCAATAATGACTCCCAATTCAATATCTACTTCGAGAAACCTTGAAAAAACAATTCCAACGCCTCGCATTTGTCCTGCAATGTAAGTAAAAGAAATGAAAATCAAGCACAACACTGCAACCAGCCTTGCAGCGTCTGAATAATATCTGGTGCCAATAAAATCTGGTACTGTATATTGACCAAATTTTCTAAGATAAGGAGCCAAAAGCAAGGCAAGTAATACGTAGCCTCCCGTCCAACCCATTAAATAAACTGAACCGTCTTTTCCAAGAAAGGATATTAACCCGGCCATTGAAATAAATGAGGCAGCTGACATCCAGTCTGCTGCTGTTGCCATCCCATTGGCAATTGGGTTCACTCCTTTGTCGGCTATATAAAAGTCGCTAGTAGATTTAGCGCGAGACCAAATAGCAATACCAATATAGAGAGAAAAAGATATTCCAACGAATACAAAAGTTAATAACTGAGCATCCATTAATCATCCTCTTTGGATTTATATTTTTTATCTAAACGATTCATCAACGCGACATAGACAAAAATCAACAAAACAAAAATGTAAATGCTTCCTTGTTGAGCAAACCAAAAGCCCAATTTAAATCCCCAGATTTTGATTTCATCAAGGCTCTCAGACCAAATAATTCCAAAACCAAAAGAAACAATAAACCAAATAAATAATATTATTGAAAGAATTAATAAATTAGCCTTCCAGTAATTCATTTATTAATTCCAAACTTCTTCAATCATGAATTCATCTATCTGTTTTTTGATCGCGCTATGCTCTTCATCTGTAAAGCGCCAATGTTCCCCTCCATCGACAGTGATTAGCATGTTTTTTTCTGACAGCGCCTCTTCTAACATCAATGCTTGTCGATAAGGCACCAAAGAATCATCGGTTCCATGAACGGTAACAAGTTTGGGAATGTCTTGATGTAAATACTGAATAGGAGAATATTTTGTCGAAATTTCCTTTATGGTTTTGTCTGGAGGCACCCAGATATTAATATAGTTTAGCCAGGGTCTATTTTCTTTAAGAAAATTGAAATTGTCTTCGATGTCTACGATGCCAAAAAAATTAATTATGGCTTTTGGTTTTATTGAAGCCTTGCAGGGAAAAGAAAAATCTCCAGAATTTTTGAAGCCCGCCAATAATGCTAAGTGCCCTCCTGCGCTTAGACCCATAATAGTGACATCATCTTTAGAAAGACCCCTTACTTCAATTTCCTTGGCAATAGCTTGATAAGCACACAAAACATCTTCAGCAGCTTGAGGAGCTGTATTTCTTCCATACCTATATCCAATAGAGAAAATATTAACGTCTTCATTTACCTTAAAATACCTTCCTAGTCTTCGAATCCATCTCGTTTCTCTTTTGCCACTAAAAATCCAGCCTCCGCCGTGAATCCAAACTAAAACTTTATTCGTTTTGCCAGGATAAAAGTCAACTTTTTGATTTTTGTGCTCTCCATACGAAAACTCCTCAAAGACAACATCGCTTGATACAGAGGCAGCACATGAGCTCAATAAAACAAGAACAAGTATTGAAATTATTTTCATAATTGCTTAAGGAAATTTATTAAGTGTTCAGAAACTTTGGTTGGCATCGAATAGGTAATGTCGTGGTATCCATCTTCGATGACCGTGCTAAAAATATTGGAAATATCTTTTCTTAATTCTTTATGCCCATCAAAAGAACAGGTCTCATCTGCAGTACCCCATACAACAGAAGTAGGAATATTTAACTGGCCCAAAGTTTTAAAACTGTCCTTATCATTAAATAAATTAAAGTTTTTTATTGTCGACAAGAGCGACCTAGTGAATCCTTCATATTTCATTTGTTCTTTATAAACCTGAGTTATTTTTTCTTGAGAAACGTGATTAGCATCCTCTAAAGTTGACAGCTTTATAGTTGCATCTCCTCCATAAAATAGTGAGGGAACAACTATACCAATGTATTGACTTAAAATTGGCAGAGTCAGCACACGATATAGAAATTTACGATACCAAGGAAGAGACAAAGTCAGATACCCAGCAGGCGCAATCAAAGAAATAGACTTAACTTTTTCAGGATATGATTCTGCAAACCCAGCAACAATGGGTCCACCCATAGAATAACCCACTAGATGTGTTTTTTGATTAATGTCTTGAGATCCTATCAATTCGTCCAAAGTCTCTATAAATAAATTTTTAGTGTATTTAGTCTTGGGACGAGAGGAATAACCTCGTCCATAATGATCGTAGGCCAAAACTTTGTATCCTTCTTTTTGAAGAAAAGGAAGTATGCCTCCCCAAACTACACTGGGCGTTGAAAATCCGTGAACTAGAATAATAGTTTCTCCATTTTCTTCTTCTGGAGAAAACCATTGATAAAAAAGTTTTCCTTTGGAAAGATCAGCAACTTTACCTTCCGTCGGTATAGAGATTTTCCTTGGATCTAAGAGTTTTAAAAAAAAATAATAATAAGAGCTCACAAAAAATAATGTAAGCAAACTTAAAAAAATTAATAGGCCGTTCAAAGTTGTTATTCTCTACTTAATAAAAATTGATCATAATCCATATGCATTGCTGCTAAATCTGAGTTGTAAGCTATCACATTCACGCTCTTCTTGATCATTTGTGCAGGTAACGCTGCCTTTGAGGCGTAAAAATTCGCCATTCTTTCGGCGCCAACTTTTAATTGTTCTTTTTTACACACCTCATCATAAAATCCCCAATCTAAAAGCGTTGAGGCAGTTTCTTGCTCTCCCCCAATGACAAGTTTTTTGGCTTTAGCTGGGCCAACTAATCTAACTGCCAAAGGTAATCCAAACCAATTAAGATTCATTCCAAGATTAATTTCTGGATAACCCAACAAAGCGTCTTCAGCAGCGATTCTAAAATCACAAGCGGAAGCAAAACAAGCCGCTCCTCCTAAACAGTACCCATTAATAGCCGCGATGGTGATTTGATTGATTTCTAGAAAAGACATAACCGCGGGCTTTCCCATATTAGAACGCCAAGCTTCAAGACTAGAGCCAAAAGAATTTTTTTCTTTGATATCTGCTCCTGCAGAAAAGTTTTCACCATCTCCTGAATATATAACCACTTTGGTTTCTAGATCGTTTTTTAAATTATTATTGAACTCTGTCAGTTCTTCCAAGAGCTCTTTGTTTAAAGCGTTCATGGAATCAGGTCTGCTTAAATAGACCCAGCATATTCCATTTTCTTTTTTAACTTTTAAAGATTTCATTTTAAACCGCTCTTCTTCTAATCAATAGAAATAAAGCAAATAACTGAACTAATAACATCGAGGAGAAGTGGATTAGATTAATTGGAATTCCAAAAGGCTCTGGTTCTACTCCACCCTCGCCAAGGAAAACTCCACCATAGAATGAAATTGAAACTGCAGAAATACTGTACCCAAACAAAACGCATAGACTCATTAAAACAGGAGTGAATTCGTCATTTTTTATCCACAAATAATACATACCCAAAATAAAAATTAAAAAAAATGAAGAAATTGACCAAACCAAATGCGTTCGAGCATGAGCATCCCATAATTCATTAAATAAGTGTGAGCTGCCCAAGTCCATTATTACTGGAAGAAAACAACCCCCAATTAGCGCTATGCTAGTTAAAACTTTTGTTATTGTTAATTTCAATTTCTCCCCAGGTTTTATAGTTACTTTTTACTCCCATTTCGTTACAAACTTGGCTGCGTTAATTTCTGGTATTTTCTTTTGCGCACCTGTTGGTGTACCCACATATAAATAGCCTATTACCTTTTGATTCTCTGCTAATTCTAAGTATTTGTTAATTTTATCGTTGAGAGCAAATTTTCCTGTTCGCCAAACCCCGCCATAACCCAAAGAATGTAAAGCCAATAAAATATTTTCGGCGGCGGCGGCCGTAGAAAACATTTGTTCTATTTCTGGTACTTTTGGATGTTCTTTAATTTCGGAAACTAAAATGATAATCATAGGGGCTCGGAATGGGGCAGCTTCATATTTTTTAAGCACTTCCTCAGATAAATCAGAAATATTCTCCTCGGCATACTTTTTAAAAACAGACGATAACTTCTTTAATCCTTCTCCTTTCACTTCTATAAATCTAGAAGGTCTTTGCCAAGCATGATCTGGTGCTCTTAAAGCTGCTTGATAAACTTGTTCCATTTCTTCAGCCGAAGGAATAGGCTTAGATAATTCTCTTGGAGAATTTCTAGACAATATATTCTCTAAACCTTTATTCATTAATCAAACAAAAAAATAATATTAGCACGCTCTAAAATTTTATTAATTCGATTTGATACGAACTAATAAAATTATGCTTAAATATAACTGAAAGATTTTAGACTTTTAAATCTGGAAAAATACTTAAGAAGAGGAAAATAATGAGTTTTAAATTAGGAACAGTAGACGGCAAAGCCGTTCTTATCAAGGATGAAAATTACTACGACGTAGCTACTGTCTCAAATGGTGCTATCAGCACAGATAGCGTGGAAGCCTTAAAATCTCAAAACGAGCTTAGTGAAATTTACGAATCCCTATCCAGCGAATCTGCCACGGGTAAAGTTTCTGAGATCGAATTAGGAAACCCTGTCCCCAAAAGTCAAAATTGTTACGCCGTTGGTTTGAATTATCGAAAACACGCAGAAGAGAGTGGAATGGATATTCCTGAAGTACCAATGATATTTACTAAACATACTTCTTGTTTTGTTGGGCCAAAATCAAATATTGAAATGCGAAGTGACTACGTAGATTGGGAAGCAGAATTAGTTGTTGTCATCGGAAAAGATGGGAAAAATATTTCGAAAGAAAATGCTTGGGAGTACGTAGCGGGTATGTGTGTCGGACAGGACATTTCTGATCGCCCTGCTCAATTTGCAACAACTCCAGCAATGTTCAATTTGGGAAAATCTTTCGACACTTATGGTCCAATGGGCCCATGTTTGGTATCACTAGATACTCTCGAAGATTACAAAAGCTTAGACATTGAGTGCAAATTGAATGGCGAAACAGTGCAAAAAGACAACACCGATGATCTAATTTTTGATGTGCCTTCAATTATTTCTTATCTTTCTGAAATTGTAACGCTTAAAGTTGGAGACGCCATTTGGACAGGAACTCCAAGTGGAGTTGGTATCGCCTCGGGAAAATTTCTAAAAGATGGAGATCAGCTAACAACGACCATTGAGGGACTAGGCACTATGGAAAATAAATGCGTTAGGATTTCAGATCACTCCAGAGCCAAAGTAGTTCCTGAATTCATGAAGGGGTTTTTAAAAGATTAAACACTTAGCAACTGACTTGCTGAGGTTAGCAATAAAATAATAAAACCTAAAAACGTCAGCGCCATCCCGCCGATTCTCATAATTGGACTGTGCCTTAAAAATCCAAAACCTATGCCATGCATTAATCTTCCAAGAAAAAATGAGGCGCCACTTAAATGCAGAATGACTGTGTTTAATTGATTTATTTCTGCTAATAGCAGAAGCAGTAAAAATAATGGTGCGTATTCTATTAAATTACCGTGAGCTCTAATCGCACGTTCAAGGGTTTCTGGATTTACAACTCTATCGGGTTGATGAAGGAACTTTGTAACTGGACTTCCTCTCAAATCAAGAACTCGAATTGTTAAGATGAGCAAGAAGACAATCAAAGAAATTGTATAGATTAAAGTTACCTCCAAGCTCATGGATTAATTTAATTTTCTTCAGAAAACCTAAGCCCGGCGCTTGCTTCTAATCTAGAGATTAATTTACTTCCCATTGATGCCGCAGGAGTATAAATTCCGCCTGCTAGATCAGCGCAGTTTTGAATCAGGCAAATAGCGCTTTCTGCAATCATTTTCGATGTGGATCCATATCCAGGATCTAAGTCTCCTGCAACAGACGCATGCATTGAAGAGCCATTGTCTAAATCTGCGCAAAAAAGGATGTCATAATTTCCATTTTCTCGAGCTTCTTTCGAAGGACCTTCTCCAGGCTTAGGAGCGTTTTCTAAAGGATTAACTTTGGAAATTAATTCGGCTGCAGCCTGTCCTTCATCTCCGGGTCCTTGAATCCACATCTCGTTATAAGTGAATTCCTTTCCATAGGAGTGATTCAACAATGCGTTGGATCGGTGAATATTTTTACTATTTATAGGCGCCATAAAAAAGGGAGCAACCCACGTCTTTAATTTTTCATCAAATTGAGGTTTGGAATCGTTTGGTTGTTCTGGGCCTTGGAAGCCGTTTGCCAGAGAAAAAGGGTTAGCCAGTATCTCTATCAATTCTGGCTTTTCTTTAAGAGATGCCATTGTCGAGGTCATCGATAGAGCCGTTCCACCTGAGAATTCTCCGTTCATTGCTCTTACTCTTCCTCTGATAGCAGTGGCCGTGTTACCCACTTTTGATTTTACTTTTTCTTGAAGAAAATAAACTCCAAGATCAAAAGGTATGCTGTCAAAACCACAAGAAAATACAATTCTGGCTCCAGTTTGATTAGCCTTGTCGTTGTGCTCTTCTATCATGCGATGCATCCAAGCTGGCTCTCCACAAAGATCGACATAATCTGTACCATTCTCAGCACATGCCTTAACTAGATTTGAACCATATAATTGATAAGGACCAGCAGTCGTCAAAATACATTTAGCTTGTTGAACCATTGTCTCTAGGCTTTGGATGTCATTTCCATCGGCAGTGATAGCAGGGACCTCTGAGCTTAGCTCGAACTCCTCAATTAGATTATTAAGTTTGTCTTGGTTTCTGCCAGCAATAGCCCATTTAAAATCTTCACCTTTACCATATTGATTAAGCAGGTATTCGACGACTAATTTACCCGTATATCCAGTTGCTCCGTAAACAACGACGTCTAAAGTTTTTTTTTGCATTTTTTCTCCCTCAATTGAACAATAATTCTAAAATACCTTGATTAATCATCATGACAAGAACATTTTATTTCCTTGCAAATTTGGTGATTTTTATAGTGGGCAAATACTACAAAAACCGATCCTAGGATTGTAAAGAGTATCTCCCCTGTCTCTCCATACAGAGGTTCTCCCATAATTACCGCCATAACTAAAATTATCAATCCTGTTATACCGATAAAAAAATACTGTGGGGCGCCATGATTCTTATATCCCAGTGCTAAAGCAAACAAGCTTACAGGAATAGCAAAGAATAAAATCAAATTATGCACAAACTCATTGTCTAGAGTCGCAGCATAGTACCCAGAGGATAAGATCACAAAAGATGGGACAAATAGACAGTGGATTACGCATGCTAAAGAAAGCGAAATGGCTAATTTATCTGTTCTCAATTGGTTGTTCATGAAATAAATGGAAACTCAGTCTAAATAAAATAATTTATTGTGACAATCTTTATATTTTATAGACTTTGATATTAAACGCTGAGTTTTCCTATCTTGATTAATTAGATTTTTTAAAATCTATGAATTCATAATAATTAATTCCAGATTTTTCCTGCGAAGATAAATTCACAATTGCCTTAGGCAAATCTTGAATAGAAATACTTCTAAATTTTTTTATAGGTCCAATTAAAAAAGGATCTGTAATTGCAGACATAAGATCAGCAAATACGGTATCAAATCTATCTTTATTCCCCACGATATGCCCGGGTCTAAATATGTTTATGCTATCAAAACCAAGTTTTTTAATTTCATTTTCAAGTTTTCCTTTAGTCCTCAAATAATAATTTATAGAACTTGAGTTAGAACCGATTGCTGATATCAAAGATATTGATTTTGCGCCCACTTCTAAGGCCTTCTTTGCAATTGTGAGCTGGTACTTATAATCGACAAGGTGAAGATTATTTTTCAAATCTTTATTTATAAATCCTGCCAAATTATGAAGAAATAAGGGACATCCAAGCGCCAAATAAACATGATCTATTTTTGGAAAATTAACTAATTCTAAGTCATCAAAATTTATGATTTTTTCGGTAGCGTTTTTCGGTAAATTTTTTATGTTTTTTCTCGAAAAGGCTGTAACTAAACAATCTTTTTTACCAAGTTCTTGCAAAATTCTATTTCCTAAAAACCCAGTTGCGCCGACTAATAATTTATTTTTCATCGATTATCAATTAATTTAGTTATGAAAAGATGCAATAAAATTTCTTATTATTCATTAATTTTCCAAAAGCATTTGTTGATAATTCAAAATGTTAATATGAAGATCCTTGGTCCTAAAGTCTCTTCCTATTTCATTTGCGTGATGATAATCGTCACATATTAAATCTAATTTTGAAAACTGAGTTTGATATATTAAATGAATATGATTTTTCAAATTCAGATCGCTTTCTTTCATTTTAAAAAAAACATTTTTACCTTTTTCTTCTTCAGCAGAATCAGGATGATACTGACTTGGATATACAAAAAATATAGTTGCGTTGGGGAAAAGAGACTCAGTTCTGTTAACGACTTCTCTAGTCCAAATAATAGCTCTATCAAACATCTCATGTTCAAATAGGGAATCTTTAATTTCAGGGCAGCTTTCTTCAGAAAAAATAAGATCGCCAAATTTATTAGGAAGTGGGAATCTTCTAGTTTCTTTAGGAAAATTATTTAAACGCTCTTTAATAAATGTAATAAACTTTTTTTGAGGAAGTCGAAGATAACCAGGATTGCCATATAAATCCCTATTATTGTCTTTTCTTTGAAGAGCTAAATCTTTTCTGAAAGGAACAATTGAGCTATAAACAATTTCCTCTATATTAAGTCTTATATTCTCGGGTATAAATTCTTTTAAGAATTTAAAATAATTCTCTTTCGAGACTCCTTCATTTAATAAAGAAAGGTTGTACCAGTCCTTACCAGACTGTTCGGAAAGTATTTCAGCGCTTAGACTGAATAAAGAATTTGAACCTCCAAGGATTAAACCTTGAAATTCTTTTTTCTTATCTGGCTTATTAAAATTAAATATATGCTCTTGAATAATTTCTTCGTTAAATTTATTGTCTTCCCTTAACCCTAAAGTTTCAAAATAAACATAAACTGCAAAAAAGATAAAAAAACTTGGCAAGAAAATATACCAAATTAATTTATTAACGTTGTCCGTATATAGCAAAGCTATCTCCAAAGTCCGAAACAAATAGAATAAATATTAAGGCAATGCATAATAAAGCAGAAGGGCTCCTCAAAAATTTGTAGTTTTTTTTAATCATAAATTTTTTTCTTTTAAAACAAAATTCAAATGCGACTAGAGAAATGCTTAAAAAAATCGAAAGCAAGACCGCGGAAGGTTGATTAGACAGAGTTTCGAAAACTTCAAAATTTTTAAAATTAAACTTAAATTTTTCGAAAAGTCTATTTATGTCGTTATCGGCAAAAATTATTCTTCCAAAAATTATTCCAAAAAACATTAGGATACTGGAGACCAAAGCCTGTTTATGTTTTAGTAAAAAAATTGTAAAAATAAATGTAACGGTATGAAAAACTCCCCATATAAAAAAATTAAGTGAAACTCCATGCCACATGGAGGAGGCAAAAAAAACAAAAAAAAGTGAACCGGAAGCAGGAAGGTACTTTCTTGTTTCATCATAAAACAGAATTTTTAAAACTCTAGAGAGAGTAATATGCCAACCCCTCCAAAATTCTATTAGGTTGTTGCTTGAAAACGGCTGTTGAAAATTTAAAGGAATCTTATAACCCAGAATTCCTAATATGCCATAAAGAATTAAAGATAGTCCGCAGAAATTTGTATATACAAATAATTCAAAAATAACTCCAAATACAACTGAAGATACAACATCTGTTTTTTCTATTAGAAAAAAAGTTGAAGTTAAGGGAACCGATAAAATCTGAAAAAAGAAAATTCCAACCATCAAAAAAGGAAGAAAATAGTTGAGCCTAGAACTTAAACTTTTATGCCTCAAAGATTTTAGCAAAATAACTATCGGGCCAGTCGATAGTAAAATCGGATTTGAAAATTTTAATGTGTCTATTATTTTTAAATCTTTATGACTATATATCCAATACGCTAAAGATAATGTGTAAAAAGAAAGGCCGTATAAATATGAAGAAGTAAAATAAGAAGCCTTTCCTGTTAAAGTTTCTGTAAGACCAAAAAAAGAAAAAATGGAAATGGAAAAAAAAAGAAGATATGCAAACCCTTTAGGATTTTTAAAAAGTTTTGATAAAAAAAAACTATAAAAAATTACTAAGGAAAATACTAAAGTTATAGGAATGAAAACTTCAATAATTGAATCTAATTTGAAAGGAAATAATAAGAAATAAATTATTACTCCTGAAACCCAAAAATAAGTTAAGTCTAATAAATTTAGTTCTGAAGATTTCTCAAATATTAATTGTTTTTTCTTCATTTATTTTTTTCTCAATACAGCGGTAATTTTAAAATCTGCTTTTCCAAGTTCTTGAAGGATTTGATTACCTAAAAAACCCTGTGGCGCGAGCCAATAAAATATTCTTCTCACGCAGATAATATTACAAAGAAAAAAATAATCAAAAAACCTTCATTTTTTTAATTTTAAATCGCTACTCCCGCTTAGTCGACCGACTCTGAATGGATTAAACTTTCAACTTTAATTAAACTTAAAATTTAAATACTTTGCTTATGGATAAACCCAAAATAGTTAAATCGTCTATTGCAGATTTAGATCGAGTGAAAGCAGTTCTTACGGTAGGTTTTTCATCTGATGCTTTGTTAAGATGGGTCTTCCCAGATGCATCTTCTTACCTCAAGTGCTTCGATGTTTGGATGGAGGAATTTTCAAAAATAGCTTTTGAAAATAATATTGTTTACTCCGAAGAAAATCTTTTCGGCTCATCTCTCTGGCATCCTCCTGGGGTTGAGTTTGATAATTCAATTTTGGAACCAACTTTTGAATATATTCCTGCAGATCGAATAGAAGTTGTTGTTAAATTCTTTGAAGAATTTGAAAAATATCATCCGGATGATGCTTGGTATTTACCATTTATTG
This sequence comes from SAR86 cluster bacterium, assembly GCA_023703675.1. Lineage (NCBI taxonomy): Bacteria > Pseudomonadati > Pseudomonadota > Gammaproteobacteria > SAR86 cluster bacterium. The sequence goes on from CP097974.1 coordinate 1,175,949, forward strand.
CTGTTGATCCCTCCCAACAAAGAAAAGGTATAGGGTCTTTTTTATTAAAAGAGGCTCTTGCAATGATCGATGCTAAAGGAGACAGAGCATATTTAGAGGCGTCTAATGAATTAAACAAAGCATTATACGAGAGACATGGTTTTGTTGAAATTGGAAGAGTGCAATTTGAAGACTCTCCACCTGCATTTCCGATGATAAGAGAATCAATTAAATAATTAATTTTCGGTTTTCTTCTACTCCACGGTGACTGACTTTGCTAAATTTCTTGGCTGGTCAATGTCTGTGCCTCTTAGCAAAGCTACTTCATAGGATAAGATTTGTAGAGGAATCGAATACAAAATCGGAGTAAGTAAAAAATCGCAGTCTGGCATATTAATGTATTTTCCGGAAGTTAAACCCAATCTTTCTTTAGCATTACCAAAAACATAAAGGGCTCCTCCTCTCGCTTTGACTTCTTCAAGGTTAGAGACTAATTTTTCAGCCAATTCATGTTCTGGGGCAATAGCTATTACTGGCATCTCTTCGTCAATTAACGCCAAAGGACCGTGTTTCAATTCTCCGGCAGGATAAGCCTCTGCGTGAATGTATGAAATTTCTTTAAGCTTTAACGCGCCCTCTTTGGCGATAGGGTAAAAGATTCCTCTGCCTAAAAATAAAGCATTATTCTTATTCGCAATTTCTGGAGCAATTTCTAAAATTTCTGATTTTAACGCGAGAGCTTCAGAAATTTTTTCTGGCAAAGATCTCAGTGCTTTGATAATTCGACCTCGCAAGCGAGGATTTTTTCCGGTAGCTTTTGCTAGAGACAAGGTCAAGAGCATTAAAGCCGTTAGCTGAGTGGTGAAAGCTTTGGTTGAAGCCACCCCTATTTCCGGACCAGCGTTTGTCAACAAAAGAAAATCAGATTCTCTAGCAAGAGAACTGGTTGGCACGTTACAGATTGCTAAAGATCCAAGATAGCCTTTGTCGTTTGCATATCTCAAGGCAGCTAGAGTATCGGCGGTCTCGCCCGATTGTGAGATTGTTACCAACAAAGTATCTTCATCGATGTAAGGATTTTTATATCGGTACTCGCTGGCGTAATCCATTTGCGTTGGCAGCCCTGCAATTGCCGAAAACCAATTTGCCGCGACTCTGCCCGCATGCAAACTTGTGCCACAAGCTACAACTTGGACTCTTTTGACCTTGGCTAATAATTCCGAAGAGCCCTCTCCGAAAATATTCTCTAAAACATCCTCTCCGCCTATTCTTCCATCCAAAGTATTTAGTACTGCTTGTGGTTGCTCAAAAATTTCTTTTTCCATGTAGTGTTTAAAATCACCCTTTGAGGCAGCTTCTGCTTTGATATCAATTGTCAATTGTTCTCTATTGACTAATTGATTTTTTGCATCAAAAACTTCTACTAAGTCAGGTGCAACTTTGGCTACATCGCCATCTTCCATGATCAAAAATTTATTAGTTAGTTCTGCTAGTGCTAAAGGATCAGAAGCTGCAAAATTCTCTTTTTTGCCGAGCCCTATTACTAATGGTGATCTGTTCCTGGCTAGAACTAAATTGTCTGGTTCATTTTGATCTAGCGCGGCAATTGCATAGGCACCGTCAAGCTTATCTTTTAAGCCTTGCACCGCTTCAACTAATGAATTGTTTATTTTTAAATTTCGATCCAACAAATGAGCAATTAATTCTGAATCAGTCTTTGAATAGAAGGTATATCCTTCTTTGGTGAGTTCTTCTTTAAGTGATAAATAGTTTTCAATAATACCGTTGTGAACGATAAAAACTCTGTCATTGGATTGGTGAGGGTGCGCATTTAATTCAGAAGGCTCCCCATGGGTTGCCCAACGGGTATGAGCAATGCCTATTTTTCCTTTAGGCTTTTCTAGCTTCATTCTCTCTTCCAAGAGTTTAACCTTACCTAAGGTTCTTAGGTGCGCTACTTGATCATCAACATGCATCGCTATTCCTGCAGAATCGTAACCTCTATATTCCATTTTATAGAGGCCCTTAATTAGAAGCTTACCGACACTTCTATCCGTTGCTGCTGCTATGATTCCACACATTATCTTATTTTTAGATTTCGTTGCCTGCTTCTGCCCAAAGCCAACTTATTTTCTGGGACGTTTTCGGTTACTACCGAGCCTGCTCCAATCATACTATTTTTACCTATTTGTAATGGGGCGATCAAAGCTGAATTTGAGCCAATAAAAGCTCCTGAGCCAACTTTTGTTTTATGTTTTTTCTTGCCATCATAATTAACAAAAATTGTTCCCGCTCCAATGTTTACTGAGCTTCCTACTTCGCCATCGCCAATATAGGCCAAATGTTTTGCTTTAGTTTTGCTTCCAAGTTTGCTTCTTTTCACCTCAACATAATTACCAATTTCTACTTCTTTATCCAGCCAAGCCTCAGGACCAATGTGCGCAAATGGACCTATTTTAGAGTCTTCTCCAATCGAAGAATTTTCAATCACCGAATACGGTTCGACCCTTACTCCGCTTCCTAAAGTTGAATTTCTTATTACTGCGCCTGCTCCAATGAAACAATTTTTACCAATTTTAGACTCTCCCTCTACAATGACGTTGATGTCTATAAATGAGTTTTTCCCTAAGGTAACTTTCCCTCGAAATTCCACTCTATGAGTGTCAGCAAAGTTCACGCCCCTTTTCATAAATTCCTCAGCAATATTTAAATGATATGCGCGCTCAAGCTTCTGAAGTTCTTGCTTATCATTTGCGCCTAAAACTTCGTTGGTTGAATCTGGATTAACCGTTTTAATGGAAATTTTATTTTCTGTGGCTAGTTGAATGATATCGGTTAAATAGTATTCTTTTGCAGAATTTTTATTTTTTATTTGTGGGGTCAATTCTTTCAATATTTTGGCCGGAGTAGAAATAATCCCAGAATTTACTTCGGTAATTTCTTTTTCTGTAATCGACGCATCTTTCTCCTCTACGATTGCGGCAACTTTGTTTCCTCTTCTTAAGATTCTTCCATAGCCTTTGGGCTTGTCTAAATTAAAAGTTAATAAGCCCAGGTTATTTTTTCCAACAGAAACTAATTTTTTTAATGTTTTTATGTTAACTAATGGAACGTCTCCATACATTATCAAAATCGTAGCTCCTGGTCGAAGTGATTTCAAAGCTTGTTTAACCGCGTGACCCGTTCCCAATTGTCTGTTTTGGGAAATCCAATTTGTTCCTTTAGGCGTCAAAACTGACTGTTTTACTTGATTTTTTCCGACTCCGACGATGATGTGTAACTTACTATTACTAAGTTGAGAGCAAGTATCAATAACGTGTTGGAGCAAAGGTTTGCTGGCAAGTTCACTTAGCACCTTAGGCGTATTGGACCCCATACGAGTTCCTTTTCCAGCAGCTAAAATAATTACATCGATTTTCATCTGGGCCCCAAAAATCTTATTAAAGAGAGATATTAAACTATTTTTTTCTTAGTTTGCGCAAAGTTTGCAATCTGGCCGCTGCTTCAGCCAACTCTGCTCTGGCTCTAGAGAAATCAACTCCTGCTTCCGAATCGTTTTTAATCTTTTCAGCTTCTTCACGAGCTTTTTCTGCTTCTGCCTCATCTATGTCTTCGGCCCTTACTGCCACATCTGATAAAAGCGTAACAACGTCTGGTTGGACTTCGATGAACCCTCCCGAAAGAAAAAAGATTTCATCCTCACCATTTTCTTTTACCACTTTCACTGGCCCAGGAATAATTCCAGTCAATAACTGAGAATGTCCAGGAGTTATTCCAATTTCTCCTAATGAACCAGTCGCAACCACCATAGAGACTTGCTCAGAAAAAATTTCTTTTTCTGCGCTAACAATAGTGCATTGCATCGTAGCCATTACAAAGTTTTTGCTTTTTCTACAACTTCCTCAATAGCTCCTACCATGAGGAAAGCTTGTTCAGGTAAATCGTCATACTCACCTTCAAGAATGCCTTTAAAGCCTCTCACAGTGTCTTTAATCGAAACAAATTTTCCTGGAGAGTTGGTAAAAATCTCTGCAACGAAGAAAGGTTGTGAAAGATATTTTTCAATTCTTCGAGCTCGATTAACCGTTTGTTTATCTTCATCGGACAATTCATCCATTCCAAGAATTGCGATGATGTCTTTTAATTCCAAATATCTTTGTAGAACTTGTTGCACTCCTTTGGCAACTTCATAATGCTCTTGGCCAACAATATTTGGGTCCAACTGTCTGCTAGTAGAGTCTAACGGATCAACCGCGGGATATATTCCAAGTGATGCAATTTGTCTTGAAAGTACAACGGTTGCATCCAAATGAGCAAACGTTGTTGCTGGAGAGGGGTCGGTAAGATCATCGGCAGGAACATAAATTGCTTGAACTGAAGTGATCGATCCAGTTTTTGTAGAGGTTATTCGTTCTTGCAACACGCCCATTTCTTCTGCAAGCGTTGGTTGATAACCGACCGCAGAAGGCATTCTTCCTAGCAGAGAAGAACACTCCACCCCTGCCAAAGTGTATCGATAAATATTATCTATAAATAACAATACGTCCCTGCCTTCATCTCTAAACTTTTCGGCAATTGTTAGGCCCGACAAAGCAACTCTCATTCGACACCCAGGAGGCTCATTCATTTGTCCATAAACCAAGGCAACTTTGTCTAGAACTTGAGATTCGGTCATTTCTAAATAGAAATCGTTTCCTTCACGAGTTCTTTCACCAACTCCCGCAAACACTGAGTAACCGCTCGTTTCATAGGCAATGTTTCTTATCAATTCCATCATGTTGACTGTTTTTCCTACTCCCGCTCCACCAAATAAACCTACTTTCCCACCTTTTGCAAAAGGACACATAAGATCTATAACTTTGATTCCTGTTTCTAAAATTTCAGAGGATTCTGCTTGTTCTTCGTAACTGGGTGGATCTCGATGAATAGGCATTCTTTCTTCTTCGCCCACATCTCCCTTTCCATCAATTGGATCCCCTAAAACATTTAAAATTCGCCCTAGCGTTTTCTCGCCAACTGGTACTGTAACTGCATCCCCAGTGTTCACCACTTTTGTTCCTCTTTTTAATCCTTCGGTTTGTCCCATTGCGATGGTTCTAACAACCCCGTCACCCAATTGCTGCTGGACTTCTAAAACCAATCCTGATTCTTCAATGGATAAAGCGTCGTAAACTTTAGGCAGATTCTCCCTAGAGAACTCCACATCGATTACTGCTCCAATTACCTGTACTACTATTCCTTCGCTCATTTGATTTCCTCGATAATTATAATGCTTCAGCCCCAGCTACGATCTCTGACAATTCTTGAGTTATCGCAGCTTGTCTTGCGTTGTTGTAAATAAGTTGTAATTCATCAATGATTGTTCCAGCGTTTTCTGTTGCATTTTTCATGGCAACCATCTTCGCTGCCTGCTCACAGGCAATATTTTCAATGACAGCCTGATAAACCAAAGACTCAATATATCTTTGCATCAGCCCATCAAGTAATTCTTTCGCGTCTGGTTCATAAATATAATCCCAACGACGCTTTAATTCTGGGGTATCTTCAGGCAACAATGGCAACAACTGCTTTATGTTTGGCTCCTGAGTCATAGTATTTTCAAATCTATTGCTAGCTAAAAAAACCTGATCTATTTCGCCTTGTTCAAATTTATCTAAAAGAACTTTAATTGCACCAATCAAATTTTCGAGCGCAGGGATGTCGCCTAACTTCTCTGCTGTCGATACTACTTCCCCACCAAAATTGTTAAAAAATACTCTTGCTTTAGTGCCTATGGGACAAAATTTTTGCTCTATATTCTGATCACTCAAGTCTTTTAAAAATGGAAGCAAAGTTCTAAATAAATTTATATTTAAACCGCCACAAAGCCCTTTATCAGAACCCACAACAATAATTCCAACAGCTTTAACCTCTCGCTCAGACATATAAAGTGGTTTGTACTCTGGATTAGAATTTGCCAAATGTCCTATCACAGAGAGCATACGATCGGCATAAGGCCTGCCCATTTCCATTCTGTCTTGAGTCTTTCTCATTTTACTTGACGCTACCATTTCCATAGCGCTAGTAATTTTCTGAGTATTTGAAATACTTGAAATCTGTTTTCTTATTTCTTTGGTATTGGCCATTAATAGGTTTGTGAAGTTTTAAATTTATCAAGAGCATCTGTAAAAGTTTTCAAGACTTCATCAGAATACTCGCCTGTCTCAGAAAGGCCCTCCATAAAATCTTTGTGTTCTGAAGACATATAGGAAAGCAATGCAGACTCGAAATCTGCGATTTTGTTTAGCTCGACATCATTTAAGTAGCCTTTTTCAACAGCAAATAACACTAGGCCCATCTCAGCAACCGACATAGGTGAGTATTGTTTTTGCTTCATCAACTCCGTTACTTTTTGGCCTAATTCAAGTTGCTCTCTTGATGCATCGTCTAAATCTGAAGCAAACTGAGCAAAAGCCTCTAATTCTCTAAATTGAGCAAGAGCTATTCTCACTCCACCTCCAAGTTTTTTAATCAAAGGAGTCTGAGCTGCTCCACCAACCCTGGAAACAGAAATTCCCGGATTCATAGCAGGTAAAAGGCCTTTATTAAAATATGAAGTCTCTAAAAAAATTTGACCGTCTGTGATTGATATCACATTCGTAGGAACAAAAGCGGAAACATCGCCTGCTTGAGTTTCAATTATAGGAAGTGCTGTCAGTGAGCCTGTTTTGTCTTTAACTTTTCCTCCAGTTTGTTCCGAAACATATTCTTCATTAACCCGACAACCCCTTTCTAGTAATCTTGAATGAAGGTAAAAAATATCTCCAGGGTAAGCCTCTCGTCCTGGCGGCCTTCTAAGAAGAAGAGAAATTTGACGATATGCTACGGCTTGCTTTGACAGATCGTCATAAATTATCAGCGCGTCTTCTCCAAGGTCTCTAAAATATTCACCCATTGAACAGCCAGCATAAGGAGCGAGAAATTGCATTGGCGCTGGGTCTGCTGCTCCAGCGGCAACAACAATTGTATGTTCCATCGCACCAAATTCTTCTAATTTTCTTACTACAGCAGCTATAGAAGATTGTTTTTGCCCAACCGCGACATAAATGCATTTTACCCCGGTGCCCTTTTGGTTAATGATCGCGTCTAAAGCAATTGCAGTTTTCCCTGTTTGCCTATCGCCAATGATCAGCTCTCTTTGTCCTCTACCAATTGGCACCATGCTATCAACTGCTTTCAAGCCTATCTGGACTGGTTGATCAACTGGCTTTCTCGTCATTACTCCCGGAGCAACTTTTTCTATTGGGGAAGTACTCGAACAGTCCATTGGACCTTTGCCATCGATTGGGTTTCCTAAAGCATCTACGACTCTACCAATAAGTTCTGGCCCAACCGGAACTTCAAGGATCTTGCCTGTACATTTAGCAGTATCCCCTTCGGCTAATTTTTTATAGTCTCCAAAAATAACTACTCCGACAGAATCTCTTTCAAGGTTTAAAGCCATTCCAGTTATTCCACCTTCGAATTCTATTAACTCGCCATACATTACCTCGCTCAACCCATGAATCCTCGCGATACCATCGGATAAAAATACGATAGTTCCCTCGTTGGACTCTTGTGTTGAAGACTCTAAATTATTAATTCTTTCTTTTATTATTTGACTTATTTCTGAAGGATTTAAATTATCCATACATCACCTTTTAGTTTCTTAATTGAGCTTTTAAAGACTCAAGTTTGTTTTTTAAAGAAAGATCAATTACTTGATCTTCATATGAAATTTTCATACCGCCTATCAAAGTTTCATCGATTGTTGATGAAATTATGATGTCTGCTTCCAATCGTTTTTGCATAGCAATTTTTATTTTCTCTAGCTGATCTGACTCTAGATCAAAAGCTGAAGAAACAATAACGTTTTTTTGATTCCTTTTTTTCGCTACCAAATCTAAAAAATTAAAAATAATATTGTCGAGAATTTTCAATCTATTAGCATCGCCAAGAGCTTTTAAAAAATTTATTGTCTTTGCAGTGACTTCGCCTTCAAAAATAGCTACAAATTTTTCAGTTTTTTCTCGCTGCGAAATATCTGGAGTTTCAATTAATGACTTTATCTGTTTTTCTTGAAAAGCTGATGAAATCATCGCCAAATCTTTGATCCAACTATCAGTTGAATTGTCTTGTTCAGAAATCTCGAATATAGCTTCAGCATAAGGTCTAGATTGAGTTAAATATTCAGACATTAAAGCTCCTTTATTAAGTCGTCTATAATCTCTTTATTGGATTCTGCGTTAACTTCTTTTTCAAGAATTTTTGTTGCGCCTGCAAGCACTAAAGAAGCAACTTCTTGTTTTAAAGTTTCTTTGGCTTTTGAAACGTTTTGTTCTATGTCTGCTTCAGCTGCAATTTTAATCTTTTGCTGTTCTTCTATTGCTTGAGTTTTTGCCTCTTCGATAATTTGATCGCCCCTTGTGCCTGCCTGATTTAATAAAGTAGAAGCTTCAGATTTAGCGTCTTCAATCATTTTTCTAGATTGGTCTTGTGCTTCCTCAAGTTTTTTTTGAGACTCACTCGCGGCTTCTAAGCCTTTAGAAATTTCATCTCTTCTCTCGTCCAAGATGGAAGAAAAACTGGGCCAAAGGTATCTATAAGTAATAAATATAAAAATACTAAAGGCAAGTAGCTCAGCAAAAAAAGTAGCGTTGACGTTCATGCTTTAGGTAAATAAGAACAAAAGCCCAACTGCTAGAGAGATTACTGGCAAAGCATCGATTAATCCCATTGCAATTAAAAGCTGTCCAAAAAGTAAACCTTGTAATTCAGGTTGTCTGGCTAAAGCTTCTATGTATTTTGAAGTTAAAGTTCCTATACCGATTCCGGCACCCAGAGCGCCAAAACCGGTAAGTATGGCTCCCGCAATCAATCTTAACTCTTCCATTTTTTTCTCCTTGTTTTATTGGCTAGTGTTTTGTACAAGCCAGGTTAATGTAAGCTATGGTCAGCATCATAAATATATATGCCTGCAAAGCAATAATAAGAATGTGAAACAACGCCCACGCCAAATTCATTATAAGCCCTGGGAAAAACCAAAGGGTTTGTCCAAACGACATCAAGAACTGTCCAAACATAATTCCAATCAAAATAAAAATCATTTCTCCAGCAAACAAATTTCCATATAGCCTTAAAGCCAAAGCAACATGTTTAGAGAAGTACCCAACCAATTCAATTGGGTTTATGAATTCTTTTAAGAATCCTAAAATACCGTGGTTAGCTATGGTGTAGTAAGTTACAAAAAACATAACTACCAACGCTAGTGCGAGCGGCGCGTTTACATCTGCAGTGGGTAACACTTTGAAATAATCGATTCCGCTTCCAGAAGCGCCTACAAAATTTGTCAATTCTACTGGCAATAAATCCATTAAGTTCCAAGATAAAATCCAAACACAAGATGTAAATGCCAAGGGGCCAACAATTTTCGAAGTGCCATGAAAATTTGTACTTACCGCGTTACTGATGAATTCAAAAACAAACTCAGCAAAGTTTTGTAATTTTCCGGGAACCCCCCTTTTTGCCGCACTTACCACCAACCCAAAGAAGCCAAAAAAGATAATTCCTAGAATTGACGACATAAAAATTGTATCTAAATGAAAAGCCCAAAAACCCATTTCAGTGACCTTGCAAGAAGATTCTGAAAATAACGATTGTTGATGATTGGCAAACCCCCAACTTTGTGTTTTTTCACACCAGCCGTAAGTTAAATTTGTTAGGTGATGGCTAATATAGTCTGAAGTCGGCGTTAAATCCGCTGAAGTTGAAGGATCTATAAGGTTTTTCTCGGCCATAATTTCTTGGGCATCGCATTATAGTTAGGTCTGACTTAACTATTCAAGAATAATATGAGATTTTTTTTATTTATTGTTCTTTTTTCAAAGACTTAATTATCGAATCAAGTTGCTCTAAGTTTCTATAAACAAAAGTTATCTTTCCCGATCCATTTTTTTTATGTGAAATCGTTACAGACGAGCCAAGGCAATCGCTTAATTCGTTCTCTAAATTCAATAAATTTGGATCTTTTTTGGAAGTAACTTTGCGATTCTTTTGAGACTGGTAATTATTCACCAGGGCTTCGGTTTGTCTCACTGATAGACCATTTTTACTAATCTTTTTTGCAAAGCTTTCTTGGATGTCCTCGGGCAAACTTAGTAATGGCCTTGCATGACCCATATTTAAAACTCCTTCTTGAAGCAAGTCTTGAACTTCTTTTGATAATTGAAGCAGCCTTATACTGTTGGCCACAGCCGCCCTCGATTTTCCAAGCGACTTACCCAAATCATCTTGGGTAAGATTGAATTCTTTTTGAAGTCTTTGTATGCCCCTCGCTTCATCAATGGGGTTTAAATCTTCTCTTTGTAAATTTTCTATTAATCCAATTTTATTGATTTCTTCGTCGCTGACTTCTTTTACTACTACTGGTGCTTGCTCTAAGCCAGCCAATCTTGCAGCTCTAAGTCTTCTCTCGCCCGCGATTAACTCATAACCCCCGCCCGCAGTCTGCCTAACTATTAAGGGTTGGATAATCCCTTGAGAAAGAATTGACTCTTTTAGTTCATCTAATTTCTCATCGTTAATTACAGTTCTTGGTTGAAATCTACTGAATTTTATTTTTTCTATTTCAACACTTAGAACGCTAACTTTTTTTCCATCTAAGCTAATTTCTGTGCCTAATAAAGCACCTAAGCCTCTCTTGGCTCTTTTATTATTTTCAGAGTTCACTTGGCCCTGTTCTTTCGTATTTATTGATTAATTCTCCTGCTAGCGCAAGATAAGCAATAGTGCCTTTGGCCTCCGGCTCATAATATAGAGCGGGCATTCCATAACTAGGAGCCTCTGAAAGCTTTACGTTTCTGGGAATAATAGTTGAGCACAATTCGTTGGCGAAATGTTTTTCAAGTTCGCTTGAGACATCTCTCGCAGACTTATTTCTAATATCAAACATAGTTCTTAGAATAACAGATATTTTAATTTCATCTCCCGTTGAAGAGTTAATCTCCTCAATTGTTTTGCTCATGGAGGCGAGACCCTCCAAAGAATAATATTCGCACTGTAGAGGTATTAATACTTGATCAGCTGCACGCAATGCACTGACCGACAACATTCCAAGAGATGGCGGGCAATCTATTAATATGTAATCGTAATTTTGCTTTACCTGATTTAACTTTTTCTTGAGGAGTTCGGTTGGGTTGCTTTTATTTATAAGTTCCATTTCAGCTGAAACTAGCTCTTGACTTGCGGGAATTAAATCAAATTTGTATTCAGTTTTTAGGATTATCGAGCTTATTGGCTCTTCGTCTATTAAAACATCTAAAAGGGTTAAATTACTTAATTTTTCAGTAATGCCTGAACCAGACGTAGAATTCTTTTGTGAATCTAGATCCACCAACAATACGCTCCTCGATGCTGCCGATAAAGAAGCGGCTAAATTTAAGGCGGTGGTTGTCTTTCCCACGCCGCCCTTTTGATTTGCAACAACTAAAGTAGTCAATTTTTAAACTATATCAGTTTTAGATAACGATATTTTTAAAAACCCTCTATTTTTTTTTAAGATCTTTGCCGCTGAAGATTCAATATAATCAACATCGTATCCGAGTATTGAGGGCTTTAGATTTTTAGAAACCATCATTAAAAAAACTAGGTCTTTCGGGGCTTTTTCTTTAATTTTTTTTATTAACTCTTCTGGGCTTGAAAAAGCTCTAGAGACTAGCCAGTCTTCTTTTGACATATCAAAGTCTTCTATCCTTTTATGAACAACTTTAATATTTTTTAATTGGAGCTCTGCTTTTATGTGGTTGAGGAAAGAAATTTTTTTTAAGTTTGAATCAAGCAAAGTTATTTCTAATTGGGGGTTTGATATAGCTGTCACTATTCCTGGAAATCCTGCGCCACTTCCAACGTCTAACAACTTTTTACAATTTAATTCTTTGTTTAGCGCCAAGCAATCGATTACATGATGATATAAATCTTGTGCAGATGTTTGCCTGGAAACCAAGTTTCTAGTCTTATTCCACTTTCTAAGTAAAGCGAGAAATTTATTTAAGTTTATTTGTTGTTCCTCGTCTAATGGTTTTAGACTTTTTTGATCAGTTAGATCAAACAACATTTATTTCTTGTGTGTTCTTTTTTTTAATATGAACCAATAACAGCGAAATTGCGGCTGGCGTTAAGCCTGGTATTCGTTGAGCGTGAGCTAATGTTTTAGGCCTTACTAAGTTGAGTTTTTGTTTGGACTCATTGGACAAGCCTTCTATGTCATCGAAATTTATTTTTTCGGGGATTTTTGCGTTTTCGTTTCTTTTTACTTTCTGTATTTCTTTTTTTTGTCTTTCAATATAGCCAGAATATTTTTCTGATGTTGTTACGTCGAGGGCTATTTCTGATTCAGCTGGTTTTATCCCTAAAGAAGAGCATACATCTTCGTATGAGACCTCAGGTCTTTTTAAAGCATCCAATGCAGAAATGTAATTGCCCTTCTTTTGTTTGTTTTTGACTTCTTTATTTTTTAAAGTTTCCTTTGAAATTTTTAGCGTTTTGAGTCTTTGTTTTTCTTTTTTTATGTTGTCTTGTTTCCTATTAAAAATTTCCCATCTTCTTTCGTCGATAAGCCCCATTTTTCTCGCTATTGGAGTTAACCTTTGATCAGCATTGTCTTCTCTCAAAAGCAATCTGTATTCTGCTCTTGATGTGAACATTCTGTAAGGCTCTTTAGTACCTAAAGTAACCAGATCATCGATCAAGACCCCTATATAACTCTCATCTCTTCTAGGAATCCAAGGATCCAGGTCATTTAATGCTTGGGATGCATTTATTCCAGCTATCAAGCCTTGAGCAGCTGCTTCTTCATATCCTGTCGTTCCATTTATTTGACCTGCAAAGAAAAGATTTTTAATTTTTTTTGTTTCCAACGTGTGCTGAAGTTCTCTAGGGTCGAAGAAATCATATTCTACGGCGTACCCATACTTCGTTATTTCAGCATCTTCAAAACCCTTAATTGAGTTAACCATTCTTTTTTGTATTTCTTTTGGCATGCTTGTTGATATTCCATTTGGGTATACTTCTCTAGCAGTTAGACCCTCTGGCTCAATAAATATTTGGTGAGAATCCTTGTCTGAAAATCTAAAAATTTTATCTTCTATAGAAGGACAATATCTAGGCCCAACTCCTTCAATCTTTCCAGAAAATATTGGTGATTTTTCAATTCCTTCCGAAATTATTTCATGGGTTTGAGAATTTGTTCTTGTGATAAAGCAACTCAATTGCCTTGGATGCATGCTCGTAGAAGAAATAAATGACATTGTTGGCCTTGGGTTGTCTCCTGGTTGTTCTTGAGTTAAATCCCAATTTACACTTTTTGCATCTATTCTTGGAGGGGTGCCAGTTTTCAGTCTCCCTGAGCTTAGATTCAATGACAACAAAAATTTCGCTAGTTTCTTTGAAGGTTTGTCTCCTATTCTTCCACCTTCTTCTTGAGTTTCTCCAGTAAATAATTTTCCATTTAAAAAAGTTCCGGCAGTTAAGATCACTTTGTTTGATAATATCTTTTCACCGCTTTCTAAAACAATTCCCTTCGCTTTTTCGTTTGCTAAGATTATCTCTGCAACTTCACCTTCTTTAATAGTAAGTAAGTGTTCACTACTGATTATTTCTTTAACTTTATTGGAGTAAAGCAACCTGTCTGATTGTGATCTTGTGGCTCTTACTGCAGGCCCTTTCGACGCATTCAAAACCCTGAAATGGATGCCCGCTGCGTCCGCAGCTAATGCCATTAGTCCTCCCATCGCATCTATCTCTCTTACCAGGTGACTTTTTCCTATTCCTCCTATAGCTGGATTACATGACATCTTTCCCAGGTCTTCGGAAGAATTAGTAACAAGACAAGTTCTTCTTTTTAGTCTAGCGCAAGCATAAGCAGCTTCCACTCCGGCGTGACCTCCACCTATTACTATTATTTCAAAGTTATCCACTATGCTTATAGAATATATAAATAATACATATATATATTATTTATATTATTGTTATTGTTATTAGGAACGCTATTTTCTGTTAATAACTTTTTATCCTCAAGTTTTTTTTGATCCTAAAAAGAAAATAAGTCAGTAAAAAAAATCTTAATGTTTTGTTATCAAATTGTTAATTTATGTTAATAACTTTTTGTATAAATGTATTTTTAAATTTTATAAAATTTTAATTAACAACTTCTCAACAACTATTTTCCAATGCAAAAAGAAGAAAAAATTTCACCCAACAATTGATCCGAGGTGTAAGGAGCTTTTATTTCCCCTATAAAATCGCTGGCTCTTTTTAAGTTTTCTGCTATCAATTCTAGTCCGGAGTCGTTTTTAAATTTTAAGCTTTCAAATATTTCCCTTCTTGCTTCGTGGAGAAGATTTATATGCCTGGATCTGGCTGAAAAACTCATATTGTTTAAATTTGAAGGTATCTTAAGGGCTTTAAAGAGCTCATTCTTTAGTTTAGTAAGATCTTTTTTATCAAAAAAAGAAAGATTAAGCCTATCTTTGTCCCTGTAATCAGAAATATCTATTTTGTTTAAGATTCTAATTACAGGCTTGTTGTAGGACTTAAAATATTTTTTTGTGCTTTCGTCAACAATTTCAATTACTAAATCGCAATGCTGAATTATTACATTGGCTAAATCTATTCCCTCAATTTCAATAGGGTCCTGTGATGTGTCTCTAATACCCGCTGTATCGAATAGAGAAAACTTAAGATTTTTTATTTTAGATTCTTTTTGGATAATATCTCTAGTAGTTCCAGGAATTTCGGAGACAATTGAGGTTTTTTTACCTGCTAAATAGTTCATTAAAGTCGATTTTCCTACATTAGGAGGACCGGTTAATACAACTTTTACTCCCTCATTAAGGTATTTAGATGAACCAACCTCTTCTATAAATTCGTCTAAAAAGGTCATAAAATCATCTAAATTTGATTTAAATTCATCAAAATCATTTATAATTTCATCATCTGAAAAATCTATGTTGCTTTCCACATAAATCCTAAGATCTTTTAATTTTTCAATTACAAAGTCTATCCTGCTATCAAAAGCTCCTCTGAGTGATCTTGAGCTAGCCAATAATTGTTCTTCAGTCTCTGCGTTTATTAGGTCATCAATAGCCTCAGCTTCTAAAAGCGTGAGTTTATTGTTCATAAAAGACCTTAAAGAAAATTCGCCTGGTTCTGCCTCTCTACAGCCTTTAGATACAAAATATGAGACTAGTAAATTCGCTATCAAAGGGTTTCCGTGACAAGAGACTTCTAAAATGTCTTCGCCTGTAAAAGAATTAGGTTTTCTAAATAAAGTAAGCACACACTTTTCTTTTAGACCTTTTTTTAGTTCAATTTCTGTAACCTTTGCCTCATTTGCTTTGAATTCATCTAAAGATAAGCATTCAGCTAAAAATGAAATATCAGGACTTGAAACTCTTACTAGAGAAATAGCGCCAACACCAGGGGGAGAAGAACAAGCAACTATAGTATCGTCTAGATCAATCAATTCGGTTTTATTTTTTGGGCCCGTGCATGTACATTTGTAAAGCAGACACAAGAGAATTCATGAACCAATAAAGAACTAGTCCGGCTGGAAAAAAAGCAAAAAGTACGCCGAAAATAAACGGCATGTATTTGAAAACATTCACCTGTATGGGGTCGGTTCCAACGGGCTGAGGTTGAAGCTGTTGCATTCCCCACATTGCTAAAGTATTGAGTATAGGTAATATGAACAAAGGGTCTCTAGCCGACAAATCACTTATCCAAAAGAGAAAAGGGGCATATCTCAACTCAACAGTCTCTATGAGCACCCAATAGAACGCTAAAAAAAACGGAAGTTGCAGAATCATTGGCAGACAGCCTAGCGCCGGATTTACTTTTTCTTTTTTGTATAAATCCATCATAGCCTTAGATAAGGCCTGTCTGTCGTCAGCATATCTTTCTTGAATATCTTTTAGTAGGGGCTGAACCTCCCTCATTTTTCCCATGTTTTTATAAGAAACGTAAGAAAGAGGCCATAACAAGACTTTTATGAGTATCGTGACTAAAATTATCGACCAACCCCAATTTCCTACTAAATTAAAGAAAAAATTCATTGCTTGATACATTGGTTGGCCAATCCACCACAAGAATCCATAATCTACCGCTAGATATAATTCCGGATGAGCTTTGGTTAACTCGCTTTGAATTTTTGGTCCAGAATAAAGCTTGTGGCTGAAAACAAAACTTTCGTCAGGTCTTAAAACTTTTGTTTCACCAACAATTCCTACAGAGAAGTCACCACTCTTTTTTTGTTTGGCTTGATAAACATAATTTTCCCCAGATTCAGGAACAATTGAAGACAAGAAATAATGTTGCAAAATTGCAGCCCAACCATTAGATGAACTTTGTTTGAACCTATTTTCTTGTATGTCATTGAAAGGGACTTTAATGTAATTTTCTTCTTCAGTTCTGAAAGCCGGCCCTAGATAGGCAAAACTAGATGGATCTGTAAATCCGGACCCTTTCGCTTCTACTACTTCAGCAGACCTATCCAATTTTGAATATGCTGCTAATTTTATTTCTTCGGACGATAAATTTTGAACTGTATCTTTAATCTTTAGCAAATAATCTTTTGACTCAAAGCTAATGAATTTCTTAAACAAAAGATCATCGGATTTCTTTTCAAATACATAGACATCATTTAGCCCGTCTTTATAGTTTTCGCTGAGCCTAAAAATGGAATCAGAATCTATAGTTTTATCTAAAAAGGCAAATCCACTCGTATGAGAGTACCTTTCCGAGCCGCACTCATTTAAGAGCAATTTATTGTCACTTGAGCCAGAAGTTTTTGGATAATCTGTAAGTTCAAAATAAGATATTTTGCCTGAAGGTAATTCAACTTTAATTTTCCACACATCATTTGAAATTAAAAATAGATTGTTTGTTGAGCATGTTTCTTCAAAGAGAAATACTTCTTCATCAATGATGTCGCTTCTAGATACAAATGCCTCTTCTTCAACTAATTGTGAATACTCACTATCATTTATATCCAATTCTGTAATGAATTCTTCTTGAGGAGGGTTGTAATTGATTAAAAGCAGATAGCTTAGGAAAATAATTGAAAATATTAAAAAATACCTTTGCATTATTGAACGTTTTTCTTATCTACTTCAGGGACATGATCTATCCCGCTTCCACCTAAAGGATGGCATTTAGAAACACGTTTTATAGCAAGGTAAAGGCCTTTTATTAAGCCATGAGTTTCAAGTGCTTCTATCGCGTATGAGCTGCAAGTAGGATGATATCGACAATTGTTACCTAAAAGAGGGCTTAAAAACAATTTATAAATTTTTATAAGAGATAATAAAAATTTTACTGCGTAAGTTTCGACTTTATTAAAAATTTTAAAAAACATTAAGCTTGGATTCTATCTTTCTTTTCAATTTATTAATATTTTTTTTTCTGATTTTAAATAATCTTTTATTTTGCATATCGATAAAAAAATTTAATCGCACCCAAAAAAATATTATTCCTTGACAGCTCTCATTTACTTCTTTGCAAGTTTCGACTTTATTAAAATTTTAGAAATCATTGAGCTTGAATTCGATCTTTTTTTCCAGTTTATGAATATTATTTCTTATTTCTTGTTTTGAATAATTTTTTATTTTATTTATCAATAAAAAAATTAAATCATACCCAAAAAAAATTTGATTCCTTGCAAGTTCCCTAGCGCTTCTTTTTATGTAGTTTCTTCTGGCAGCTAAAGAAAGATTTTTTTTAGGAACTATTAAACCTAATTTAATTTCTTCAAGATTATTTTTTTTTAAAATAATTTTTAAGTAACCATGTTTAACGATCAGATCAGGTTCTTCAAAAATTTTATCAAATTGAGACTTTCCTCTAAGCGGAGTAACTAACAATTTATGCAGCTAGTTTTTTTCTACCCTTATTCCTTCTACTTTTCAGTACAAGCTTTCCCCCAACCGAGGAATTCCTTTTTCTAAAGCCATGTTTCCTTTTTCTTTTAATTTTACTGGGCTGGTATGTTCTTTTCATAAGGACGAAGAATGTTATAGTTTTTTTAAGAAAAATCAATGAATAAGCTT